>NZ_JAPNXM010000007.1:0-105239 GCF_049472675.1 Deferribacter thermophilus | reverse complement strand
TTCTCTATCTTTGAAAAGTTTATTAAATCATTTAAAAACCTTAATCTATTACGTTTTTGTTTTGATAATTTATCTTGTGCTGCTATGTCTGATACTGTCATCCCTTTTATCTCTTTTGAAGGCATAATTACCCCCCTTATTATTAAAAATTAAGCATAATTTAGCAGAAAATAGATTAAATATCAATATGTTATATAAATTTTACTGTGCAACACCCTTATTATATTCTTGTTGTAATGTCAAATAATTTGAATGAATAGATGTTTGACAAAAAATATCTTATATGTTAATATTGAAAAAAAACAGGAGGATGCAATTATGAGGTATTTCAAAATTTTTCTTTTGATGTTAATTACTTCAGTGCTTTTGTTTGCATGTGCAAAACCACCAGTAAAAAAATATTCTGATGCGCAAAACTCTATCCATGACGCTTTAAAAGTTGATGCTGATAAATGTGCACCAAAAGAATATGACGAAGCTAAAAAGTCCTTTATTGAGGCTGAAAGAGAGATGGAAAATGCAAAAAATTATGTTTTTAGAAAGAAATATTATGATAGAGCTGAAGGTAAGTTAGAAGAGGCTAAAATCAAAGCTGAAAAGGCTAAAAAGGTAGCTTTGCAAAGAAAAGAGGCTATTAATAAACTAGAGAAAAAACTTAATGAATTAAGAAATGAGTTAGATTCTATCAAAGAGGATGGTATAAGGTATGATCCTGATGCTTATTCAGAAGCTGAGAAGCTATATGCTAAGGCTCGCAAGGCATTGGATGATTGCAAGCCTGCAGAGTTAAACTTACTTATTTCTAAACTTGAAAGTGATATAAATAATATGAAAGAAAAAATTGCTATTGCTAAAGCTGAAGAGATGAAAAAATCTCTTGAAAAAGAGGAAGTTGCTAAAGTTGAAATTTACACTGTTGTAAAAGGTGATTGTTTGTGGAAAATCTCTGAATTAAAATACATGAATCCATTTATGTGGCCATTAATTTACTGGACAAACAAAGATTTAATCAAGGATCCAGATTTAATTTATCCTGGACAAGTATTTAAGATTAAGAAGAATTTTACTAGCGAAGAGAAATATGATGCTATAAACTTTGCTAAAAACAGAGGTCCTTGGTCACTATTTGACGGTAAGTAAGATTATTATATAAAAAAGATTTCTCCGAGCACATAAACCTAAGGTTAATAACTATGGTTTATGTGCCGGCTGGGCATAGCCCCCAGGGTATAAGTGGAAACGCTTATGCCTCCCGACTTGGAAAGGAGAAACTGGTTATATAAAGGCCGGTTATCCGTGGGAGTAGCCGGGCTTTTTTAAATTTAGAAAGAGGTAAAGTTGATTGAAATAAATATAACCAAATTTTTTAAAAATAAGAGATTTAGATATTTTTTTAAATCAGAGAAAAAAAAATTAGTGATTTTTGGCCACAGTGGAGCTGGTAAATCTAATCTTGTAAAAATGATTGCTGGATTTTATCCCCCTGATGAAGGTTTTATAAATATAAATGGAGTTACTTTTTTTAAAAAAGGTGAGATAAATTTACCTATCGATAAGAGGAGAGTAGGGTATATCCCCCAAGAGTACACTTTATTTCCTCACTTAACAGTTTTAGAAAATGTTTTGTATGGTCTAAAAGTAAGTAAAATAAAGTTAGATAAAACACTTTTTAATTTTCTCATCAATACGCTTGAAATAGAAGATTATTTAAATAAATATCCTTCAATTTTATCAGGTGGACAAAAGCAAAGAGTGGCAATAGCAAGGGCATTGATGATAAACCCAAATATTTTGTTGTTTGATGAACCTTTTTCTTCACTTGATAAGCCAATAAAAGAGAGATTAATAGAAGTTATTGATATTTTATTGAAGCAAATAGATAAACCAGCAATTTTTATAACTCACGATATTGATGATGCCTATCTTCTTGGTGAAGATGTTGTTATAATTAAAGATGGAGTGGTGATTGAGTATGGAGAAAAAGCTAAGATTTTTAATAAACCGCAATATGTTGAGACTGCAAAATTATTAAATTTTAAAAATTTATGGAAAGTTGAGGGTATCGAGGATAATTATTTGATAGTGAATAATGAAAGACTTTTTACAAAGAATATTCAAAATGGTATAAAATTTGTGGGTATAAGACCAGAAAATGTAATGATTGTTAGAAGGGATGCAAAAGAAGAAAAAGAAAACCAACTTGAAGTGGTTGTTAGATGGATTAAAAAGTTAAGTGGATTTTGTGAATTAAAAGTTGAGCATAATAAACTCGGGTCTATATTTATAAAGCTACCTGAACATGCTTTTAATAAATTAAATATTAGAGAAGATGAAAATATAAAAATTTCTTTAAAAAGTGTATCATTGATAACTATGAATGAGGTAATAAATGATTAAAAAATTGCTAATTTTATTTTTATTACTTTTTTTATTAAGCTCAGTAGGTTTTTCTCAGGATGTATATTTTTATGTAGCATCATCAATGTCAAAACCTGCAAATGAAATTGTCAATAATTTTAATAAAGTATCTAAAAATTTTAAAGTTGTCTTGTTAACTGGAGGATCTGGTCAGTTATTAAATAAAATTGTTTTTTCTAAGAAAGGGGATTTATATTTACCTGCATCTAAGACATTTAAGGATAAAGCTGTCAAGTTGGGCTTGGTGCTTGTATCTATAGATTTATTATATCAAACACCGGTTTTTGGTTTATCAGAGAATGGTAAGAAAAAGATAAATTCTTTTGATGATATCGTGAAAAAAGATGTAAAGATTGCTCTTGGTAATCCAAATACAATGGCTCTTGGTAAAATTTTTGAAAATATAAAATTAAAATTACCTAAAGATATAGTGTTAGGTATTGAAAAAAATTGTGTAGTTAAAGCTGTAAATGTTGCTCAGATTGTTAATTATTTAAAAACCAATACGGTAGATGTTGGGATTGTATTTGATTCTGTTGCAAAAGTGAATGGGTTTAAATATGTATCTTTTCCTGAGAGAGCTACTGTAAAAGATGTTGCAAGCATAAATTTGTTGAAAACAAATAGCAACATTGAAAATGCAAAGATATTTCTAAAATATCTGCTTGAAAATAAAGGGATTTTCAAAAAATATGGTTTTGATGTGATAAAACAATGAAATTTTCAAAGATTTCTTCTTTATTAGCATTGCTACTTTCTTTGTTGATAATGATGTTGATACTATATTCTTTTAAAGATGTTAGCCTAATCAGTATAAAAGAAATTGTAATTGATAGGGGTTTTTTATCTGCTGTAAAATTTGGATTTTTAACAGCATCAGTGGCAACATTTTTATCTGCAATTTTTGGAATCCCTGCAGGTTATTATCTTGCAAGGCATAAAAAAGGTTTTTCAAGAGTACTCGATGTATTTTTTGATGTTCCATTAATAATTCCACCACTTGTTGTAGGGGTTTTGATACTTAATTTATTTAATTCACCTTTTCTAAGTAAATTTTTTAATGTTATTTTTGATTTTAAAGGTGCTGTAATAGCTCAATTTTTTATTTCATTCCCGTTTACTTTAAAATCTGCAAAGAGTGCTTTCGAGCTTGTCCCTCCTATTTATGAAAGGATTGCAATGACGCTTGGTGCAGGTTATTTTCGTTCGTTTTATGATACCACTTTTAAACTTGCATTAAGAGGTATAGCTGCGGGGATTATGCTTAGTTGGCTTAGAAGTTTTGGTGAATTTGGTGCTACTTTGATGGTGGCTGGAGGTATTCCCGGTAAAACAGAAAATGTACCAATAAATATTTATTTAAATATGACTGAAGGTAACTTCGAAAAAGGTATTGCAGTAAGTGTTTTGACAGTTATTTTGGCATTTTTTGTTATTTCTATAATAAAAATAATCTTTGATAAAAGAAGGTGGGATGATGCTTAAATATGAAGATGCAAAAAAGATTATTTTAAACTGTTTTAATGAGGTAAAAACAAACAGTATCAATGTGATTGAGAGTTTTAGTTATGTTTTAGCTGAAGATATTGTAACTACTAGGGAATATCCTGATACAAAAAAGAGTGCTGTTGATGGCTTTGCTATAAAAGGGTTGGATAGAAATAGTTATATTATAGTAAATACATTTTCACCGGGGATGCAAGTCGATATTAATTTAGAAAAAGGGGAAGCTGCGTTTGTAATGACTGGTGCTGTAGTTCCTGAAAATGCTGATGCTGTGGTGCGAGTGGAAGATTGTGTGATATATGGAAATACTGTAACTGTAAATTGTAATGTAACCAATGGAATGAATATTAATAACATAGGTGAAGAAGCTAGTATCAATCAACATGTTGTAACAAAAGGTGTTTTGATTGATGAGAGGATTTATCCAGTATTATGTTATCTTGGATTAAAAGAAGTAAAAGTATATGAAAAACCTAAAGTTGGTATTTTTACAACAGGCAATGAGATATTAGAGCCTGGAAAAGATTACAGAAAAGGGTTTGTTTACAATACAAATAGATATATAGCTGAATCTTTTTTGAAAAAGTTGGGAATTCCCTATGAATATTATGGTAATATAATTGATGATGAAAATTCTGTTTTTAATGCTTTTGCTGAAATGACTGAAAAGTATGATATAATTATCAGTTCGGGTGGTATTTCAATGGGGAAATACGATTTTGTCAAGAAAGTTCTAAATGATAAAAAGTTCGATATAGTAGTGAATAAGACGAAGATAAAACCTGGTAGCCCATTACTTGTGGCAAAAAACAATAATTGTATGATTTTTGGAATGCCAGGGTATCCAGCAGCATTTTTTACAAACTTTGTATTATATCTGCTACCTTTTATTAAAAAAGCTTGTGGTTTTAGAGATTTTGAAAATAAAGTTGTTGATGTCATATTAAAGGATGATATGTATTCAAAAAAATCATCTGATTATTTTAATAGAGCAACTATAAAATATGAAAATGGCAATTTTTTAGCCTATGGTGCTTGTTCTCAAAAGACTTCCCACTTTATAAATTTTGCAAAGGTAAATGGTTTCGTTAGAATTAAAGAGGGGGTTGGTGATTTGAAAGCTGGAGCAAAATGCGAAGGATTAATTTTTAATTTTGAGAGTATATTATGAAATATATTTTTGGGCCAGTTCCATCAAGAAGACTTGGTGCTTCTCTGGGTGTAAATTTAGTTCCAAAAAAGATTTGTTCACTTGATTGTGTGTATTGTGAAGTGGGGAAAACCACCGAGTTTGAAATTGAAAGAAAGCGGTTTTTTAACCCAGATGAGTTGTTATCCGAATTCAAAATCGTTTATGAAAGAAAAAAAGATATTATAGATGTTGTAACATTTACGGGTGCTGGTGAGCCCACATTAAATATTGATTTGGCTTATCTTGCTAATGAAGTTAAAAAAATAATTGATAAGCCTCTTGCTATACTTACAAATGGGACATTGCTTTTTAGAGAAGATGTTAGGAATGAGTTGCTAAATTTTGATATTGTTGTGCCAAGTGTCGATGCAGTCAGTGAAAGTATATTTAAAAGAGTAAATAGGCCTCATTCAGAGCTTAACATTGAAAAGATTATAGACGGGTTAAAAGAATTTTCTCGTATATTTAAAGGTAAACTATTTATTGAAATTCTTCTTGTAAAAGGTGTTAATGATAATGAAGTGGAGTTAAAGAAAATAGCAAATGTTTTAAAAAATATTAATTATACTAAAGTTCAGTTAAATACTGTGTTTCGACCACCTGCTTACAAAGGGTTTGATGGATTAAATGAAAAAGAGTTATTAGAAAAGGCTTTATTTCTTGCAAAAGAAGGTGTGAAGGTTGAAACTGTTGGTGCATATTTGAAGTCTTTGAGTAATAAAGAAGAGTATATAGTTGAAGATCTGATTGATTTGCTTTCTATGAGGCCTTGTACAGTTAATGATCTGAAGCTTTTATTTAATCGGTCTGATATTGTAAAAATATTAGATAAACTTATCGTTGATAAAAAGATAACAAAAGATATAATTAACAATGAGATTTATTTTAAGGTTGCTAAATAAAGTTTTTTGTGTTATTTCTAATTTAGAATTAATAAAAATTAGGAGGTTGAAATGATTAGTAAAAAAATGGCAGAAGCATTAAATGAGCAGTTAAATAAGGAGTTTTTTTCTGCATATCTATATTTATCTATGTCAGCATATAGTGAGCATATCGGATTAAAAGGTTTTGCAAACTGGTTTTATGTTCAATATCAAGAAGAAATGACACATGTAATGAAATTTTACAAGTATATTTTAGATCAAGGCGAGCAGGTGAAGCTAAAAGCAATTGAGCAGCCAGAGCAAGAATTTGAGTCTCCTCTTGATATGTTTGAAAAAACCCTAGAGCACGAAAAATTTATAACAAAATCGATTAATGAATTAGTGGATCTGGCAATGCAGGAAAAAGATTATGCGACACATACTTTTTTACAGTGGTTTGTGACTGAGCAGGTTGAAGAAGAAGCCAGTGTAAATGAGATACTTGATCAACTCAAATTAGTTCAAAACTCTGGAAATGGGCTTTTTATGATTGATAAAGAGCTTGCTAAAAGGACTTTTCAATCACCGGCAGATACTAATGCTTGACAATTTATTAATAAAAGGTTAATAAAAGATCATGTTACCAAAATTATTAAGTTTTAGTGTCCAAAATTTTCTTGAGCATCATACACAATATTCTTATAATTTCTTTTACTTTTTTTACAACTTTTTTAGAGGTGCCGCCTGAGTTGGCCATAATAGTGTAGTTAGAATATATAAAGGCCACAGGCGGCAAAACCGCTTGTGGCCTTTTTTTTTACCTAAAAGGAGGTGTTTATGATAGTTGTTATGAAAATTGGAGCAACAAAGGAAGAGCTCAACGAAGTCTGTGAAAAAGCTAAATCTCTGGGTTTTACTCCACATGTAATCTATGGGAAGGAGAGAAATGTGGTTGGATTGGTGGGTATAGGTGGTAAAAGGGATGAGGTGGGAATAATTGAAGATTTGCCTGGAGTTGATAGAGTAGTTCCAATAACAAAGCCTTATAAGCTTGCTAGTAAAGAGGTTAAAAAGGAAACAACTATTGTTGATGTAAGTGGTGTAAAGTTTGGTGGAGAGGAAATTGTAGTGATTGCTGGGCCTTGTTCTGTTGAGAGTGAAGAACAGATAATTAAAACTGCAGAATATGTAAAAGCAGCAGGAGCAAAGATGTTAAGAGGTGGAGCTTTTAAACCAAGAACGAGCCCATATTCATTTCAAGGTTTAGGTGAAGAAGGGTTAAAATTATTAGCCAAGGCGAGAGAAATTACAGAGCTTCCCATAGTTACAGAAGTTGTAAATCCAAGGGATGTAGATGTGGTTTACAAATATGCTGATATGTTTCAGGTGGGAGCAAGAAATATTCAAAATTTTGCTCTATTAAAGCTACTTGGTCAAACAGATAAACCTGTTTTGCTTAAAAGGGGGATGGCTACTACAATTGAAGAGTTTTTAATGTCAGCAGAATATATTTTATCTGAAGGGAATAAAAATGTAGTGCTATGTGAAAGAGGGATAAGAACTTTTGAAACTGCAACGAGGAATACTTTAGATATTAGCTGTGTTCCTGTGGTAAAAGAGAAATCTCATTTACCAATTATTATAGATCCTTCTCACGCATCAGGACATTGGCATTATGTCCCTGCACTCTCTAAAGCTGCTATAGCTGTAGGTGCAGATGGATTGATTATTGAGGTGCATCCTGACCCAGAAAATGCTATGAGTGATGGTGCTCAATCTTTGAAGCCAGATGTATTTTTAAGGCTCATGGGGGAGCTAAAAAGTGTCGCTTTAGCTGTTGGTAGATATATACATTGATATGTTGCCACTTTTTGTGGCAACTTCTTTACTTATTCAAGTTTCGCTTGTAAATTATTTTTAGTCGAATTAAAATATTATTATGATTAAAAAAGTAATTTTTATTTTATTATTTGCTGTTTCAGTTTTTGCTTACAGTGTGCTTCTTAATGAATCTGATTATGCAACTGAAATAAGATTTGATAATATTAAACCTTATTTTAAAGAAATAACAAAAAAGAATAACAAGATAGTTGTATTTTTAAATTCTAAAGCAAAATATTCACAGACAAGAGACTTAAAAAGCAAATTTGTTAAAAGCATAAAAGTTGGTGAAAACAGCATTATAATTGAGATTAACAAAGATACAGATTATTTTTATAGATTTGATAATGAAAACTTATTATTGGTATTTACCCCAAGAAGGGAAATAACCGATGTAAGATTAAAGTCGATAATAGAAAAACCTGTCATTAAAACACAAACTAAAAAAATAAAAAATGAAGAAGCAGAGAAATCTTTAACAGAAGCTGAAAATTTTATAAAAAATGGACTTTATCAAAATGCTATCAACAAATTAATGGATATAATAAATCTTCATAAAAATGATTTTTATGCTCAAGAAGCTTATTATAAACTGGGGATGATTTATTATAAATTAGGAGAAAATGATCCAAAAAACTATCTTTTGGCAGCTGACTATTTGGCGGATTTTGCTTCAAAGTTTCCTGATCACTACTTAGCTTCTGATGCTTTATTCTATTCTGCAATGAGTAAAGAGAAAGCTGGCATGTACTATGAAGCGATTTTTGATTATAAAAGTGTTATTCAAAGCTATCCTAATACATTAAATGCCAAAAAGAGTTATTTTAAAATCGTAAATATATATGAAAATATTGGACAATATGATAAGGCAATAAATGCTATTAAAGAATATTCTGATAAATTCAATGACAAGTCTGTAGAGGTTTTAGCTCATATAGGAAAACTATATTTTCTTCTAAAAGATATTAACTTAGCAAAAGAATATTTTTTGAAAATTATAGACAAAAAGGATGATTTATTAAAACTCGGGTCAGATACTTTATTTGCAATTGCAAAAACTTTTGAAGAAAAAGGGGATATTGACTACGCCATTAATATTTATTCAAAAATTTATAATGTTTATCCTGATAGTAAGTATGCAGATATGGCTATGTTTAATTCCGCATTATTATTAGAGAAGAAAGGTAAAAAGAAATTGGCAGATAGTCTTTTATTGGAGTGTAAAGAAAAGTATAAAGATAAAGTAGGTGGAGAAAAAGCAGCAGTTTATTATGCTGAAAAACATTTAAAGGAGCAACCTACTGAATACTGGATCGATTTTTTTAGTAATATTTTAGAATCTGGTAGAGATGTAAATGTTATGGCTCATGCAGATAGACTTATTATTGAATCATATTTTTATTCTAATAGATATGATGAAGCATTAGTTCGTATTAAAGAATTTGAATCTAAATTTTTTGATTCTTTAGAATTAAATAGAGTTTATGATATAAAACAAAAAATCTATTTAGAATTTGCAAAAAAATTTCTAAAAGAGAGTAATTATGCAATGAGTGAAAGTTATGTAAATAGATTACTTCAAGAATTTCCTGATTCAAAGTACTATATTGAAGCATCAAAAATAAAGGAAAGTATTGCTTTGATAAAATTAAAAAAGATGTACGAAAAAGGGGCTTTTGAAGATACTTTAAAAGCTGCTCAAACATACTTAATAGAAAATAAAAAAATTTATTTTAAAAATCAGTGGGATAACTTGATTGAAGACTTGTATAATCAATTAGTTAGTAAAAGTATTGATAATAATAAAGAAAAAGCTATTGCATTGTCTAAAGAGTATCTTATTTATTACCCAAATGGTAGATATAGCAAGGATTTTATGGAAAATATTTATAACTATATTGTAGAAAATTTAATTAGATTAGTAAAAGAGGGTGATTTTATTAAAGCAATAAAATTTTATTCTGATAATTCTATTTGGATTGAGAAAATAAAAAATCAAGAAGATGTTGCAATTTTAAAAGGGTATATTGCATTTAGTTATTTTAAATTGGGTGATTTTGAAACTGCTAAAAAAATATATAGCGATATAAAAAAATTTGATAATTCTATCGTTAATTTATTGGGGATATTGTTTGGTGAAAAAGTTACAGATAAGAATGTAAATAAGTTAAGCAAAAATGATTTAACAATAATTTATGACGAACTTAAATACAGTAAAAAAGCTGATCTTCTTAAAATCTTAAAATATTATAAAAAAGATTTAAAGTTTAAATACGATTTATTATTAAAAATAATATACTCTTTAGATACTGATGAGAGATATAAAGAATTAAAATTAGCTAGCAATGAATTAACTTCTTTAGGGATGATTAAAGACTTTCCTAATATTTTTGTTGAGTTAGGATTTTTAGAGTTTGAAAAAAAGAATTATAGTGAGGCTATAAAATATTTAAATGAAGCTGTTAAATTTGATGAAAATAAAAATGAGTTGCCAAAAATATACTATTTTTTAGCTAAAAGCTACTTACAAATTAATGATAAAGATAATGCTTATTTGTATTTTGAAAAAATTGTTAAAGAGTTTTCAAGTTCTTATTACAAAAAATTAGCAGAACAAGAATTAAAGGAATTAAAGTGGATGGAAAAATTAGAAAAAGCGAGCTAGAGCTACTCAATGAAGCATTTAACATATTTAATACTGCAACTGAGAAATTACAGGAAAGCTATCAAAAATTAAAAGAGGAAACTGAAAAACTTAGAAAAGAAGTAGAGGAAAAGAATCAAAAGTTAGAAGAGACTTCTTCTCTTCTTTCATCAGTTTTAATGAGCACAAATAACGCAATAGTTGCAATCGCAGATGACAATTCTATTATTTTATCAAATAAAAAATATAAAGAATATTATGAAATTTATGGAGATCAATTTTTATCAAAATTGATCGAATTTAAAGCGGAAGGTTCTTATGAATTTGATCTGAAAGGTGCTATTTTTAGGGTACATATAGGGAAATTTGAGCATTCAGATGTAAAAGGATGGACATATTCAGTTGAAGATATAACACATTTAAAAGAATTGGAAGAGGAGCATAGAAGGGATGAGCATTTAAAATCGATGGGGGTAATGGCTGCTAATATTGCTCATGAGATAAGAAACCCATTGGGTAGCATAGAGCTTTTTGCCTCTTTGCTTGCAAGGGATTTAAAAAATGATAATGAAAAGCGTGTTTTGATTGAATCAGTTTTAAAAGGGGTAAAAAGTATTAATAGTACAATTTCCAATATACTTTTATTCACCAAAGAGGTTATAGTAAATAAGAAAGAGTATTATTTGTCTGATATTGTTGATGATGTTGTGTTGTATTTGAGACACTTGATGAATGATAAAAAAATTAAGTTTGTTAATAAGATAGATGAAAATTTTACAATATATTGTGACAACGAATTAATGAAGCAGGTATTTATGAATCTAATTCATAATTCAATAGATGCTGTAAATACAGGTGGGATTATTAGTGTATCTTGCTATCAAGAGGGAGATTTTGATATAATAATTGTAGAAGATAATGGTTGTGGTATTAATGAAGATTTTATGAAAAAGATATTTATCCCATTTCACACTTCAAAAACAAAGGGGACAGGTTTAGGGTTATCAATTGTGTATAAGATTATAAAAGCTCATTCAGGTAATATTTATGTGGAAAGTGATGGAAAAAGTTATACTAAATTTATTATCAAGTTAAAAAGGGGTTAAATTATGAGTGAAATAAAGAAGATTTTGGTTGTAGATGATGATGAAAATATGAGAAATGGATTAAAGCTGACTATTTCAAGGTTAGGTATGGATGTTGATTTGGCTAATGATGCAAGAGATGGGTTTGAGAAAGCTATGAAAGCAAGCTATGATTTGATTATTTCAGATATAAAAATGCCTATAATTGATGGGATATCATTTTTCAAAATGCTAAGAAATGCTGGTATAAAAACACCTTTATGTTTTATAACAGCTTATGCTACTGTGGAAACTGCTGTAGAGGCTTTAAAGTTAGGCGCTTTTGACTATATTGTTAAACCTTTTCCTCCAGAAGTAATAGAAGAACTGATTGAAAGGGTATTTAATATAAATAGATTAGAAGATGACCAGCAGATAGAAAGCAAAAGATTTGTTTATAAAAGTAGGTATATGGCTGAAATATTTAATTTGGCTAAAGATGTTGCTACTTCTGATGCAACAGTGCTTATTACTGGAGAATCAGGTACTGGTAAAGAAGTTTTGGCAAGATTTATACATGAAAATAGTCGAAGAAAAAACAAACCTTTTGTTGCTGTGAATTGTGCTGCAATTCCAGAAAGTTTAGTAGAAAGTGAATTTTTTGGATATGAAAAAGGGGCTTTTACAGGTGCTGAAAAAAGAAAACCTGGGAAATTTGAACTCGCTGATGGTGGGACTATATTGTTAGATGAGATTGGAGAGATACCTATTAATCTACAAGCAAAGTTATTGAGAGTATTACAAGAAAAGGAGATTGAAAGATTAGGGGGGATAAAGCCAGTTTCAGTAGATGTTAGAGTTATTGCCACTACAAATAGAAATTTAATAGAAGAGGTTAAAAAGGGTAATTTTAGAGAAGACCTTTATTATAGATTGAATGTTATAAACATTAATATCCCACCACTTAGGAAACGTAAGGAAGATATTTTACACTTGGCTGAGTTTTTTGTAGAGAAATATTCTAAGTCTAATGGGAAAAGAGTAAAACCGTTAAGTATTGATGCGAGAAATACTTTAATTAATTATGATTGGCCTGGTAATGTGAGGGAATTAGAGCATACTATTGAGAGAGCAGTTATATTATCTAAAGGTTCTGAAATAACTCCGAAAGATCTTTTCTTGCATGGACTTGTTTTTAATGAAGATTTTTCAAAAGAAGATTTTAATAGTTTTGATGTCCATTTAATGGAAGAAAATAAAGAAGACAGTAAAAATTTTGTTGATAATTATCAAGATATTTTAAAAAATAGAAGTATTGCAGAAGTTGAGAGAGAATTAATTCTGAACACGTTAAAAGATACAGGGGGTAATAGGACAAAAGCCGCAGAAATACTTGGTATAACAGTTAGAACTCTCAGAAATAAATTAAAAGAATATAGAGAGCAGGGTATTGATATAGATAAAATGTTAAATGATTAAATTGAAATTTATTTAAAAATTATTATTATTAATTAATGTAAAACAGAAAAGAGGAACTATGAATTTAAATAAAACTTTTATAGGTAGACAACCAATACTTGATGAAAATGGTAAAGTTTTTGGATATGAGCTTCTTTTTCGTAGAAGTGCTTTGACGAATAAAGCTGAGATAGATGATCCATTTAAGACTGTAATTGAAACATTTATAAATGCCTTAGAACATTTTGGTATTGATGCTTTAGTTGGTAAAGGGGTTGCTTTTGTAAATGTGAATAAAGATGTTATTATGTCACCTATTGTTGAGTTATTGCCGAGCAACAGAGTTATATTAGAAATTTTGGAAGATGTTATTGTAGATGAATCTCTGTTGGATAGGATAGAAGAATTAAGACTTAATGGCTATATGTTTGCACTGGATGATTTTACAATGAATAAAACAAATATTGAATCTTTAAAAAATTAGAGTATTTGATTGATATTGTTAAAGTTGACATTTTAAATTTGGGCGAATCTGAAATTATTAAGGTTACTAATCATTTAAATAAAACCAACTTTTTTCTATTGGCTGAAAAAGTGGAGACATTTGAACAGTATGATTTATGTAAATTTTTAGGTTATCAGTATTTTCAAGGGTTTTATTTTGAAAAACCACAAATATTAGAGGCTCAAAAAATTGATCCTAAAAAGTTTGGAATCTTAAGACTTATTAATCTGATAAATAAAAATGCAAGTATTAAGCAGATTGTAGATGCATTTGCTATGCAACCTGATTTGAGTATCAGTTTACTAAAATTTATTAATTCAGCTGCATTTTACCTTAGAAATGAAGTTAAATCTATTAGGCACGCTATCAGTTTGATTGGGATGAGAAAGCTTTTAAATTGGTTGATTATGTTAAGCTATGTTTCAAAAGATGAATCAGGTTTAGATTCCCCTTTATTTCAAATGGTAGCAGTTAAGGCTAAAACAATGGAAATATTATGTAATGATTATCTGAAAAAATCGGATTGTGATAGTGCTTTTTTGGCTGGGTTATTGTCAAATATTGATGTACTTTTTTCAATGCCCAAGGAGAAGTTATTAAAAGAGTTTGCTATTTCTGATGATATCAAAAAAGCTGTGCTTGAGTACTCAGGTTATTTAGGTGAATTATTAAAAATTGTAGAAATATCAGATAAAAATGAAGACTTAGATGAGATAGAAAATTCTCTTGGTTTAACTTTAGACAATATTATTGAAGCAAAAATTAAAAGCTATAATTGGTTTTACAACCTTGTTAAAGAGTTTGCATAATATAATTTATAACTCAACAAAAAAATTAAATATTGTTGTGTTAATCTCTTAGTTTTATGTCAAAAGCAAAATCTTTATTCTCTAAAAACCAGTTTACAGTGTTTTCTAAGCCTGTTTTAAGGTCTACCTTTGGTGCCCAGCCAAGAATTTTTTTAGCTTTTGTGATATCAGCCCAAGTGGCCATCATATCCGCTTTATGAAAATCCTTATTTATTATTTTGGCTTTTTTCCCAAGTAATTGCTCAACTAAATGTATCATATCTATAAGTTTATTTGGATTATTATTGCCAAGGTTAATTATTTCATAACCAACTTCTTTTAAGGCTTTAACAGTACCATCAGCTATATCTTCAACATAGGTAAAATCTCTTGATTGCGAACCATCACCATAGACAATAATTGGTTCTTCTTTATAAATTTGAGAAATGAATTTAAAGACACTCATGTCAGGTCTACCTGCAGGACCATAAACAGTAAAATATCTTACGACAGACACATCTATACCGTAAAAATAGTGGTAGGTATATGCTGTAACCTCTGCTGATTTTTTAGATGCAGCATAAGGAGAAATAGGGGTATTTACGGGTTTGTCTTCAGTAAAAGGCATTTCTTGTCCAGCATAAAGACTTGAAGTGGAAGCAAGCACAAATTTTTTTACATCATAATCTTTAGCAAGCTCTAATAGATTTAAAGTCCCTGTGGAATTTGTTTCAAAATAAACAAAAGGGTTTTCTATACTGTATCTAACTCCAGCTCTAGCAGCAAGATTAATAATTGCATCAAATTTGTGATTTTGAAACAGCACAGACAAACTGTCATAATTTGATATATCAAGTTTGTAAAATTGGAAATTTTCGTTTTTAATTAACTCATTTTTTCTATATTCTTTTAACCTTACATCATAATAATCGTTTAAATTATCTACCCCAATTACTTTGTGTCCATCTTTTAAAAGTTTTTTAGCAGTAAAATAACCTATAAAACCTGCTGCACCTGTTAATAATATATTCATTTTAACCCCTCATGTTTTTTTAATGCTCTATATCTTGTACCAGTTGGAGTATCTAATAGTTCAATACCTAAAGATGATAACTCATCTCTAATTTTATCTGCAAGTTCAAAGTTTTTGTTTTTTCTAGCGTTTGTTCTTTCTTCAATTTTTTTAATTAACTCATTTTCAGATATTGGAAGATTTGAAGCAAACCATTCTTTAGGAGTTTTGTTTATAATACCAAGCACTTGATTAACCACTATTTTGAAATTATTAGTGTGTTTAATAATAGATTCATAAGTTTCTTGATCAACTTTTTGATTGAGCAATCTGTTTATCTCTTTGATATAATCAAATATAGCAGCTAATGCTTTTGCTGTGTTAAAATCGTCATCCATACTTGTTTCAAATTCATTTTTGAAATTTTCAAAGATTTTATTTGCTTCTTCTAAATAATTTTTACCTTTTTTAGATAAAACATAGTGTTCAAGATCATCTAAAAAGGTATAGATTCTATTTAAAGATTGTTCAGATTCTATCAAATGGTCAAATGAAAAGTCTATTGGGCTACGATAGTGAGTAGTCAAAAGAAAAAATCTTAAAACTTCAGGGTCAAATTCTTTAATTATGTCTCTTATTGTAAAAAAGTTGCCAAGAGATTTTGACATTTTTTCTTTGTTAATATTTACAAAACCGTTATGAATCCAATATTTTGCAAACATCTTTTCTTCTGCTGCTTCACTTTGAGCGATTTCATTTTCATGATGAGGAAATATTAGGTCCTTTCCTCCACCATGAATATCAAAAGGGATTCCTAATAATTTTGCACTCATTACGCTACATTCTATATGCCAGCCTGGTCTCCCTTTCCCCCAAGGGCTTACCCAGTATGGTTCATTCTCTTTACTTTTCTTCCATAGGGCAAAATCAAGAGGGTTCTCTTTTCTTTCATCAACTTCTACTCTTGCACCAGCCATCAACTCATCTAAATTTCTTTTAGATAGTTTTCCATATTCTTTAAATTTTTCAACACGATAATAAACATCCCCGTCGACAACATATGCATACCCTTTTTCAATCAATTTTTCGCACAGTTTAATCATTTCATCTATGAATTCTGTAGCTTTGGGGGTGAGATCAGGTGGCAATATGTTTAATTTTTCCATGTCATAATCGTGTTCTTTAATAAATTTTTCTGTTAGCTCTTTCCAGTGGATATTTTCTTCATTACTTCTTTTAATTATTTTATCATCAATATCAGTAAAGTTTTTGACAAAAGTTACATCATACCCTTTATAAATAAGGTATCTTCTGATTATATCAAAAACTACAGAGCTTCTTGCATGCCCTATATGACAGTAGTCATAAACTGTTACACCACAGACATACATTCTAACTTTATTTTCAACTAATGGAACAAACTCTTCTTTTTTCCCAGTTAAGGTATTAAATACTTTCAACATTTTTAACCCCTTTAGATAATAGAATTTATCTTTTTAGTATATAAAAGTTTTTTGTTTAATCAATCATTTTATGTTGTGACATTTAATGAAGTGTCCATTTGATATTTTTACTTCTTTAAGCGTTTTTTCACAATTTGAGCTGTAGTTGGGACATTTGTCTGCAAATGGACAGAAACTGTCTTTAATTATCTCTTTTTTTACGCTGTAATCTTTTAAATCTTTAGATAGTATGAGCTGTTTTGTATAAGGGTGTTTGGGTGATTTTATTATTTTTTCAGTTTTTCCATGTTCAACAATAACCCCTTTATAAATTACATAGATATAACTGCATAGAAAATATACAACTGCTAAATCGTGTGAGATGAGCAGTATACTTTTACCTTTTTCAACATTTAACTTTTTAAAAAGATTCAGTATTTCTGCCTGTACAGATACATCTAATGCACTAACAGGTTCATCAGCAAGTATTAATTCTGGGTCAGTAGAAAGTGCTCTAGCTATAGAGATTCTTTGTCGTTGCCCACCAGAGAATTGATGTGGGTAGCGGTAAAGATGATCTTCTTCAAGACCTACAGATCTAATTAATTTGCTGCAGATATTTTTTAATTCATCTTTATTGCTTGTAATATAATTGGATACCCCATCTTTTAATGTATTTATTATTTTTAGTTTTGGGTTAAGACTGGAATAGGGATCTTGAAAAACCATTTGAACATTTTTGCGGTACTCATTGTAGCAATCAGTTAGGCTTTTCCCTTTATATAAAACTTTGCCGTTATCTGGTTTGTAGATATCAGCTAAAATTTTTGCTAAAGTTGATTTACCACTTCCAGACTCTCCCACCAATCCTACAATTTCTTTTGGGTAAATTTTGAGTGTCACATTTTTAAGTGCATTTACAGATAAATTGCTTTTTGAAAAAAAACTATTGGTAACTTTAAAACTCTTTGATATATCTTTACTTAATAATAGAGGTGTTTTCTTCATTTTAACATTTAAATGTATAAACTATTTTTCCGTTTTTAATTGTGTAAATTGCAGCCCCTTTTAACTTTTTCCCAAAAAATGGCGAATTTGTAGATTTTGATTTGTTTATTTTGTCGTCAAAAATGTATTCTTTATTTATATCAATTAAAGTTATGTCAGCTTTTTTACCTTTAATAATATAGCCTCTGTCGTTTAATTTAAGAATTTGTGCAGGTTTATAAGATGTAAGTTCAACAAATTTTTTCAAATCAATCTTTCCTTCTTCAACTAATTTTAAAGTTAAAGGGATTAAAGTTTGTAATCCAGTAATCCCAAAAGCAGCATTGTCAAACTCTACAAATTTTTCATCTTTATGATGTGGAGCATGGTCTGTTGCTATTACATCTATAGTCCCATCTTTTAATGCTTCAATAATTGCTTCTTTATCCTCTTTTGTTCTAAGTGGTGGATTCATTTTATAATTTGTATCATAATTGGTGAGATAATCATCCGTTAGTGTAAAGTGATGAGGAGCAGCTTCAGCTGTAACATTTATTCCCATTTTTTTAGCCCATCTTATTAATTCAATACTCCCTTTTGTACTTACATGAGCTATATGTACATGTGATTTAGTAAGTTTTGCTAACAAGATATCCCTTGCTATCATAATCTCTTCTGCTTCTGCAGGTATACCTGCTAAACCAGTAATTGTGGAAATTTTACCTTCATTTATAACACCTTTTCCTGCTAAATGTTTATCTTCCGCATGACTAATTATAAAAGAACCAAACTGAGAAGCGTATTCTAAAGCTCTTCTCATAACTTCTGAATTCATTACAGGAAGTCCATCATCAGAAAAAGCAATTGCTCCTGCTTCTAAAGTGTCACCCATTTCTGTTAATTCTTCACCTTTCATCCCTTTTGTGATTGCAGCAACTGGATAAAGATCAATCAGTCCAATTCCCTTTGCTTTTTCAACCATATATTTGGTAATAGAACTATTATCATTAACAGGCTTTGTATTAGCCATTGGAAGACAAGTGGTAACTCCTCCAGCTACCGCTGCTTCACTACCAGATTTTATATCTTCTTTATATTCCAGCCCAGGATCTCTGAAATGAACATGCATATCGATAAGACCTGGAACGGCGATCAATCCAGAACAGTCAATAATTTCACAATTTTCTGGAGTTTCTTTTGTTATATCTTTAATTATATTATTTTCTATAATAATGTTAAAATTTTCTAATATATTGTCAAAGTTAATAATTTTGCAATTTTTTAAAACTAGCATCTTATTCCCCCTTTTTATTTAGTGATAGTAGATACAATACTGCCATTCTTACTGCAACACCATTTTCCACTTGTTCTAAAATTACAGATTGTTTAGAATCTGCAAGAATTGATGGCAGCTCAACACCTCTATTGATAGGACCAGGGTGCATAATAATTGCATCTTTTTTAGCAAGAGATAATAATTTTTTATTTAATCCAAAAAACTTGGAATATTCCCTTAGTGAAGGTAATAATAGATTTGATTGCCTTTCACGCTGAATCCTTAACATCATAATTACATCTGCATTATCCACAGCTTCCTCAATATTTGAACATACTTTACAATCAAAAGTTTTGAAATATTCTGATAGCATTGTTTTGGGTCCATATAATCTTACATTTATTCCTAATTTACTCATCCCCCACAAATTGGATCTTGCAACCCTACTGTGATCAATATCACCAATTATTGCCACATTAAGCCCTTCAAAGGTTTTTTTATGCTCTTTTATTGTGAGTAGATCAAGTAAAGCTTGAGTGGGATGCTCATTTGTTCCGTCACCAGCGTTTACTACATTTGCTTTCGTGTTTTCTGCTATAAATTTTACAGAACCAGAAAAAGCGTGTCTTACTACAAACATATCAGCATTCATAGATTCTATATTTTTGACTGTATCTATGAGTGTTTCACCTTTTGATGTGCTACTTGATGATGCAGAAAAATTTATTGTATCTGCAGATAATCTTTTTCCAGCGATTTCAAATGAAGTTCTTGTCCTTGTTGAAGGTTCAAAAAAAAGGTTAACAATAGTTTTCCCTTTTAGTGTAGGGACTTTTTTTACATCTCTTTGATTAATTTCTTTAAATTTTTCTGCAGTTTCTAAAATAAAAAGTATTTCTTTTTTTGTTAAATCTTTTAAACCAATAAGGTCAGTTTTTGTAAAACTCATAGCGCCCTCACTTTATCATTTTACTTATGCTAACACTATCAATTCCGTCTATTTCTTTTAGTTTTACATTAATTCTTTCATCGAGGCTGGTGGGAACATATTTACCCTTAAAGTCAGGTTGAATAGGCAGTTCTCTATGCCCTCTATCAATAAGAACTGCTAAAATTATTTTTTTAGGTCTTCCATAATCTATTATGGCATCTAAAGCAGCCCTTACGGTTCTACCTGTAAAAATTACATCATCTATTAAGATAATATTTTTGTTTTTAACATCAAAATTGATTTCTGTGCCTCGTAAAATAGGAAATTCCGATATTTCAGTTAAATCATCTCTATAAAGAGTGATATCTAAATAACCTATATCAATATTAAAATTTTTAAATTGCTTTATTTTCTCATGTATTCTATCTGCTAAGATTGCTCCTCTTCGTTTTATTCCAATTATTTTGGTGTTTTCAAAATCGGAGAATTTTTCTAAAATTTGGAATGTAAGTCTTGTAAGCATGTTATCAAGTTCGTGAGTATTTAAAATTTCTTTTTCAAATTGTTGCATAATTTACCTCCGGATAAAAAAAAAGCCTTCCGGTTTCCCAGAAGGCGAATTATCAAACTTTTTGCTGATAGGTTTATTTAAAATTATATTCATTTGACCACCCCTAATATATTGGCAATTAAAATTTAAACTGTCAAGCTTTTAGTTATTTTTTTAAAAAATTATTTGACAAATGTGAAAAATTATATATTTTACAGCTCGAAACGCTTGGATCCCTGGCGGGACCGAGACGGCTATATTTATGAAAAGTATATTTGTGCGATAAATAGCCTTCCGGTTTCCGCCGGAAGGCTTTTTTTGTTTGAGGTGATAAATGAGTAAATATAGTGAGATAAAGAAAATTACAATTAATCATTTAAAAAGAATGAAAAATGATGGTGAAAAAATTGCATGTCTTACAGCTTATGATTACACATCAGCAAAATTAGTGGATGCAGCAGGTGTCGATTTGGTATTGGTGGGTGATTCATTAGGAATGGTTATTAATGGATATGAAAATACCCTTTATGTAACACTTGATGAAATAATTTATCATACTAAGGCTGTTAAGAGAGGTTTAAAAAGAGCTTTTTTAGTGGCTGATATGCCATTTGGAACTTATCATGTTAGTGAAGAGGATGCCATAAAAAATTGTGTAAGGGTTATTAAAGAAAGTGGTGCAGAGGCTGTTAAGCTTGAAGGTGGGAAAAATGTTGCATCATTAATAAAAAAACTTGTTGATAGAGGTATTAATGTAATGGGGCATATAGGTCTTATGCCTCAATATGTTCATTCTATGGGTGGCTATAAAATCCAGGGTAGAGAAGGGGATGAAAAATTGATAGAGGATGCTCTGGCTTTGGAAGATGCTGGAGTTTTTGCTATCGTTTTAGAGGGGGTTGTTGCTGAAGTAAGTAAAAAGATTACTGAAACAGTCAAAGTGCCAACAATAGGTATTGGTGCTGGTAAAGATTGCGATGGCCAAATACTAGTATTCCATGATGTTTTTGGTATGTTTGATGATTTTGTCCCAAAGTTTGTTAAAAGATATGCTGATGTCAAGTCAGTTATTTTGGATGGTGGTAAAAAATATATAGAAGAAGTAAAAAATGATGTTTTCCCGTCAAAAGAACACACTTTTTTTAGAGGTTAGTTATGCAGATTGTTAATAGTAAAGCAGAAATGAAAAAAATAAGTCAAGATTTTAAAAATAATGGATATAAAATAGGATTTGTGCCCACTATGGGATATTTGCATGAGGGGCATCTTTCACTTGTTAGACAAGCAAAGAAGGAAAATGACAAAGTAGTAGTAAGTATTTTCGTAAACCCATTACAATTTGGGCCTAATGAAGATCTTGATAAATATCCAAGAGATTTAGAAAGAGATAAAGCCATACTGGAAAAAGAGGGTGTTGATGTATTGTTTTACCCATCTGTAGAAGAGATGTATCCAAAAGACTTTTTGACTAAAGTTTCTGTGGGAAAAATTACCGAGGTTTTATGTGGAGCTAGCAGACCAGGTCATTTTGATGGTGTATGCACAGTTGTTACAAAACTTTTTAATATTGTAAAGCCTGACAATGCCTATTTTGGGAAAAAAGATTATCAGCAATTAAAAGTTATTGAAAGATTTGTTAAAGATCTTGATATGGATGTAAATATTGTTGGTATGCCAATTGTGAGAGAATCTGATGGTTTAGCGATGAGTTCGAGAAATGTTTATCTTAATGAGGAGGAAAGAAAGTCAGCTTTATCACTAAATAGATCTTTTAAAATTGTTGAAGATGCTTTGGCTGAAGGGGTGAGAAGCGCAGGTGAGATAAAAAAGAGGGTTATTGATTTTATCTCTTCACATCCTTATACAAAAATTGATTATGTAGAAATTGTAGATCCTGAATCTTTAGAAAAAGTTGAGGATATAAAAGATAAATTTTTACTTGCTTTAGCTGTATTTGTGGGTAAGGCAAGACTTATAGATAATAATATATTTGAGGTGTAATATGAAAAGGATAATGTTTAAATCCAAAATTCACAGAGCTACAGTGACAGATGCTGATCTTCATTATGAAGGTAGTATTACCATTGACAAAGAGCTTATGGATGCTGCAGGGATTTTACCTTATGAAAAGGTTGATATTTACAATATTACGAACGGTGCAAGATTTTCCACTTACACAATTGAAGGTAGACCAGGAAGTGGTGAAATTTGTTTAAACGGTGCAGCTGCAAGGCTTGTACAGCCTGGGGATATGGTTATTATTGTATCTTATGGTTTGTATGATGAAGAAGAGTTAAAAGATTTAAAACCTGTTGTAATCCAGGTTGATGAAAAAAATAGAATAATTAGAAAAGAGGAAACAACTTTAGTTTAAAATTTAAATAAAAGTTGAAAAAGTTTTAAAGTTTGTATAAAATATAATTAATAACAATGCTTCTTTTTGCCCGGCTGATCCTATGCTTCTACCCTCCTCCCCTCTGAAGCATTCAGCCGGGATTTTTTGAGGTGTTAATGAAAGAATATTTACCAGAGAATTTAATAACTGGGATAGATAGGATTGATGAGCAGCATGGAGCTATGTTTTATTTATTGGCAAAAATTGAAAAATACTTTAAAGTAGGGGAGGGTGAAAAAGCTATTTCAGATTCCTTAACATTTTTAGAAAACTATGTAAAAACTCATTTCAAAACTGAAGAAGAGTTTATGCAAAAATATAACTATCCAGATTATGAAGTACATAAGTTGGAACATGAAAGTTTAGAAAAGATTTTGCTAAAAAAAGATTAAAAATTTTAAGTGGTATGAATAAAGCTGATACTTTATTAGTATTAAAATCGTTAAGAGAATGGTATGAAAATCATATTTTAAAAACAGATATTGTTCTTGTTTCCTTTTTAAAGAATATTGAAAAAAATTAAATATTTTCTTTATATTGACGATTATATAATAAATCTGTGATTTTGGGGGTAAATAATGAGTTTAAAATTAAAGTTAGCTCTAATAATATCTGTAATTTTGTTGATTTCATTTAGTATCTTATTTCTGTTTAGCGCAAAAATTGCAAAAAAAACTGCTATTGAATCTCAAGTTGAAAGGGCAAGAAATATTATTGTAGTTGCTGAAGGGACAAGAGAGTTTATGGCTAAAAAATGGGACGCTAATTTATACAATTTTGATGAAATTAAAAAGGATGTAAATAAGTTTTTATTGACAGTTCCTGTTGTTAGTTCAATGAAAATAATTAAAAGTAAGGCAAAAGAGTTAGGTATAAAATTTAAAGTTCCTAAAGTTTCACCAAGAAACCCTGATAATCAACCTGATTCTTTAGAGGAAGAAGTATTATCTGAGTTAAAAAGTAAAGATACAGGCACTGGAAATACCCCTGAGAAGGTTTTAATAGATAAAGATTCTGGTTATATAAGATATTTTAAAGCCATAAGACTTTCTAAAGAGTGTGAATGGTGTCATGGAGATCCAGCTGAGAGTGAGAAATATTGGGGGAATGACAAAGGGTTGGATCCAACAGGAGTTAAAATGGAGGGTTGGAAAGCAGGTGAAGTACATGGTGCATTTGAAATTTTTATTCCTCTAGCTCCAATTAATGCTATGATAAATAAAAATATCACAAGAGATTTTTCTGTTTTAATAATTGTTTTAATTATAATTATTGCAATGCTTTATATTTTAAATTCAAAATTGATATTCTCAAGATTTGATAATATTAATGCAGCCTTGGCAAGAATTGCAAATGGTGATTTTACCGCAAAAGTGGATGTAAAGTATGATGATGAGGTTGGTGCTGTTGCAAAAGCTGTAAATAAAATGGTGGATGATATAAGAAATGTTTTAAGCTCAGTTTCTGAATCGGTGGTATCACTAGCTTCTACTTCGGCACAACTAGCTTCAAATTCTGAGGCTATTGCAGCTGGTGCAAGAGAACAAAGTGAAGAGGCAGCTGCAACAGCAAGCGCAGTAGAAGAGGTAAATGCAACTGTTATGGAAGTAGCTCAAAATGCTGCAAATGTGGCAAAAAGTGCAGCAGAAGCAAAAGAATCTGTTGTTAAAGGTCATGCCTTGGTAGAAGAGACAAAACAGATGATGGATCAAATTGCAATAACAGTTTCTCAAGCTGCAGAGACTGTAAGGACTCTTGGAGAATCAAGTGAGCAAATTGGTGAGATAATTCAGGTTATTAATGATATTGCTGATCAAACGAATCTTTTAGCGTTAAACGCTGCAATTGAAGCAGCAAGAGCTGGTGAGCATGGTAGAGGTTTTGCTGTGGTTGCTGATGAAGTAAGAAAGCTAGCTGAAAAAACAATGAGAGCTACAAAAGATATTACCGAAATGATACAAAATATTCAAGCGGATACAGGTGGGGCTGTGGCAAGTATGAGTGAAGGGGTGGAGCAGGTTGAAATAGGAAAAGTAAAAGCTGATGAAGCAAAAGAAGCTCTTGATATAATTAAAGAAAATGTAGAAACTGTTTCGATGGAAGTTGAAAATATAGCTAGAGCAACCGATGAACAAGCAAAAGCAACAGAAATGATGGCAAGATCAATAGAAAGTATTTCGAAAGTAATTAATGAAAATTCAATAGCTGCTTCAGAAATGGCTACTGCTGTTGAGATGTTATCAAAACTTGCTGAAGAATTACAAACTCAAATAAAAAGATTTAAAATATAAAGGGTTAAGGGCTGCATTTTGTAGCCCTTTTTTTTATTTATTTCAACATATAATCAATTGCATTTTTATCTTTATTATAAAAGAAATATCCATTTCTTAACTTCTTTTCTAATAATAAGGTAGCTTCCCCAATAATAATTTTTACATTAGGATAAGCCTCTTTTAAAACTTCAATTTTTGAGTTTTTGAATTTTTGCACTTCTTCATACAACTCCTTAAGTTTTACTTCTATACTCATTAATTTTTTGTTGAGTTCAAATTTTGTTGCTTTCAATTTTTCTATTTTTTCTTTTAATTTATCCCTTACTAATGGACGATCTGCATTACCAAGATAGAGTCTGATTTTTGTTAGTTGTTCATTTATTGCACTTTTTTCTGCTAATAAAGTGGAAATATCGTTTAAAATTTTAGTTGATATACCAGTGGAAACTACAGTTTTGGTAAATGAAGGTGAGCCTAATATTTTTACTGTAATCCCTTCTAAAGCATTTATTTTCCCTCCATAAACCATTCCGGGTGTACCTGTTACTTCTACTTTCCCTTCACTATAAATTATTGAATCTCTAATATATTTTTTTACTTTTATATCTTTGTTTACAGTGATATTTGAAAATTGTATATAACTTGCTTCTAACTCATCAGCCTTAATTATATTTCTATTTGCAAAACTTTTTCCCGTGACACCTTCTTTAACTATAATTTTCCCTTCAGCTAAAATGTTTCCAGAGACAGATTGGACTATTACATCTTTTCCAGCTTTTACAGTAAAATCAGTTTTTACTTCCCCTTTGATAATGACTGAGCCAGGAAAATCTATATTCCCAGTAGAATAATCAACATCTTCATTAACTATAAATACTTCTGAAACATCTATTTCATAGTTAAGATTATCTGTTTGTTTTACTAAAAGCAACCCTTTGATTTTAGAAATAATTTTGTTGTCTTTGAGTATTAAATTATCTGTTAATTTAACTTCTACAGGCTTTCCATCTTTTGCAGGTAATACTTTCCCTGTTACTGTAAAGCCATCTTCCCCTTTGGAAGGGGGGATTATCATTGCTACTTCTTCATTTTCTTCAACAATAAAAAGCCTTTTTTTAAAAACTTCTTTATAATCTATTTTGTCATCTATTTCATCTGCTGTTAAAAATGAGTCTAAGATATCGTCTGATTTGCTTTTTAAAATAAGCTCTCCATTATTTCCATTTTTTGGAGGTTTTCCTTTTGCAACTAATATTGATGAATCTAAAGGTTTGTCATTTTTTAGAAAAAGTACAATTTTCTCTAAAACATCTGTAAGAATACCACTTTTTACACTGTTTTCATTTAATAAATTAACCAAGTAATCTTTGTCTATATTTTTTTTTGGTTTTTCAGGGATAAATAGATAAGCTTTCATCTCGTCATCTGAAATAATAACTTCAAACTCGTCAGTGAAAATCTCTTCGTATAATTTTCCAGATTTACCTATAACTGTCTCTTTAATATTAAATTCTAAAGTATATTTATTTTCATCATTTGGATTAATAGATACAATTTTATAATCTAATTCAGAAAGGTTTCTTTGAAAATACTTTTGAGCTTTTTCAAAAGCTTCTTCCAATGATTTTGCAGTGACTGTGTATCCCATTTATTTTATTTCACCTAAAAGAAATTTGAAAAAATATTTTTCAATTAAGTTCTTATTAATATTAAATTTTAATTTGTTGTTGTCAATTAAATCTAATTGATAAATAACTTTCAATTTTTCTAAAAAGAAAAGCGTTTTTAATAGCTCACTCTTTTCTATATTTATAATAGGTAAGATATTTTCTAAGTTCTCTTCAAACTCAATTTTTGATCTTTCTTTAAAAACTTTATAAATATATGTTATGGTTTTAGTTTTGGCTTGATAGTCAATATTTTCTATTAATTTTTCGTTACATTCTTTTAGTCTTTTACTTAATTCTTTAATCATATTAAGATTTACTGCTGGAATTTTAGATGCAATGCTAAGAAAGGTTTTATATTCAATTTCTATTATTTTAGAATTTTTGGTTGCCCTGATTGTCGCTGTTCTTTTACCTGTAGTAAATAAGCCCATTTCTCCAAAAAGAGTGATTGGATGAAGCTTATTTATTAAACGTAGAGAATCAACGCTATCTTTGATTAAAACATCAAGTTCACCTTCAAGTAAGAGATATGCAGATTTTGCTTCATCATTTTCATAAAAAAGGAATTCTCCTGTTTTTATATTAAGTTCATTTCCATATTTTTTAAAAATTTCGATATGTTTTTCTTGTAATTTAAATGAACTTATTAAGTTATTCATATAATTATGATAACAGATTTTTAAATTATTTACAACATCAAGAGCTGGAATTTTTTAATTCGGATAATTGAGCTTTTAAATTTTCTAGTATTCTTCTCAGTTCTGCTTCATGCCCTTTTTCTTGCTCTGCTAAAGATTCAAAAAGTTTTTTTGCATTTTCATCTACAGCTTTTTCTGCTGCTGATTTATAAAATCTCATGGCCTCAATCTCTTTTGGTATTCTAATTAGCACTACTTCTATCATTTGCTCTAAGGCCTTTATTTTAGACTTTTTATCCATTTCATTCCTCCAAAATTAAAAACTAATTAGGCCAGGTAATTTTACCACCATTGTATGCAATAAAAGTAAGTATGGGTATAAGTAAAAAATAACCGACTGTATAAATTATAATAGATGATGATTGCAATTTAATAAAAATTAATAAAATGGATAAAACGGTAAGTATAACAGAATAAACTATTTTGTTTTTAAAGATTTTTGTTAATGTTAAATCGTAATTTATCCACCAGCTTAAAATGCCCGAAGTTACTGTAGGAAATATAGATATTGTAGCAACTATTAATGCATAAAATCCGCTTTTTTCAAAGGTACTGTTTTTAGTTAAAAGATATAACAGTTGCATTAATGCTCCAAAGTAAAATATACCCATTGGAAAATGCACAAAAATAGGGTGGGGGTGTAATTTACTATAAAGCTTTCTTAAGAGCTCTTTTTTATCTTCTTTATCATTGATTGATTCAGGTTCTAATACATCAACAAACTTAATATTATCCCTTTCTAAAACATCATCACCATGGGGTGCCATTGAGATGAAATCAGTTAAATCTTCACCAGCTTTATGCCTTGACATGTGAATGCCATTTTTCCAAAATTTACTATCAGTTACATCATAAACTTTATCTTTGTAAATTATATATGCTCTATTGCCGTTTTTTCCATCAAACTTTTTTACTTCATCCCGCTTCAAGTTTCACCTCATGCATCATTTTCTAATGTGGTATATTCTTTTGGTAATTCACAATGCTCTTTCATATCAAAAGGGATAGGATATCTTATACCAGCTTTATGTGTTTCCAGTAATCCTTCAATTACTTTATCCAATTTTTTGTATGGGATACCTATCGCTAATTCAAAATCTTGAGCCATTGCAAATCTTCTATCTCCAAGGCAGGGAATTTCAATTTTTGGTTCATTTGTTAGATAGGCTTCTACAACACATCTTGAACAAACACCAGCATCACCACTGCTTTTCATTACAAATTCACCACCCTCATGATATAAAAATGCCTGAAGAAAACGCATGGTTTGAGCAGTATTAGCATAAATCACTATTACATCAGTTATGATATTTTCAATAGGTTTTGTTAATGGGTAAGTTAAAAAGCCTGTAAATCTTTCTTTTACTCTTGGCATGCATTCTTGCATCTTTTTGGCAGCATTAATATCTTTTTGATATATTGAACAATTTACTTTCCCTTCAATTACTCTTTCAGGTGTGGAAATTAATCCACAGTTGCTTGCACCTAATACGCAATAGCTGTAGTTGCCCTCAACATAAGTTGACCATCCGTAATACCTTGAATATGCAATTTGCTGACAAATATTGATTTTTTTGTTTTTTAATCGTATTTTGATCCCTTCAATTTGGCTGCTTTCTTTGATGAATTTTGTTGCAACTGGAATAGTTTGCAACTTGACTGTCTTGTCCAAGGTGCTTAAAAAATTTTCAAACATAACTCCCCCTTTTTCTATTTTATTGACAGGATTCGTTTTCTATAAACGCTTTTAGCACATCACCAAGTGAAATTATCCCTACTAGTTTACCCTCATCGTTTAAAACAGGAAGTCTATGAATATATTTTGTTAGAAATAGTTCGGCAGCTTTTTTGAGTGAGTCGTTTTCATGGATAGTTATTGGTGGCTTGCCCATTATAGTTTTTACTGGCGCATCGGTTAATTCTTTTACATCTATCAATGGGATCTGTTCTGCTTCGTGTAATATGTCTGGTAATTGGGCTAAAAGGTCTGATTCACTGAATACTCCTACAACATTATTATTTTCATCTAAAACTGGCACCCCTGAAATATTTTTTTCTCTAAGTCTTAAAACTACATCTCTGATATTTTCGTTTTCATAAGCAACTATGACATTTTTTGTCATAAAATCTTTCACTATCATAATCAAAAACCCTCCGTTATTTATTATATTATTTGTAAAGCAACTTCTTTTAATATTTCTCTATTAACTTCTCCGTTTGGTAGTTTAGGTATTATTGAAGTAATTTTATAAATATCAGGTAAAATTACTTCACCCACTTTATCAATTATTAATTCATTTATTTCTATAAAAAGATCATTATAAAAGCTTTCATCGATATTTTTATTTAAAACACAAAAAGCTATCAATGTTTCCCCTCTTTTTTCATCAATAATATTTACTACAGCTGCATCTTTTATGTTTTTATGACTTTTTATTGCATCCTCAATCATTAAGAAATTTATCCTTTTTCCTCCAACATGTAAAACATCATCCATCCTACCTGTAAGTAGAATATCTTTATCTTCAAGATATTCTCCACCATCTCCTGTTCTAAAAAATTTGTTTATTCCAATCGATTTTATATATATTTTATTTGACAATTTGGTATTTCCACAAAAGCCAGATGTTAGGGAAGGGAATGGGGAGGAAAAAGTAATTTCACCTTTAATAAAAGGTTGCTCAATATCTAAGCCAGTTTTACTGTCGATGATTTTCAATGGTATACCTGGAAGCGGTTTTCCTACAGAGAATATGTTTTTTATCTCGCTAAAACCTAGTATTTGGGCAGAAACTGCACCACCTGCTTCTGTAATGGTATAGATATTTATCATTGGATGTTCATTATTTAAAAGTTTTTTAAATGCCCATTTGGTAGATTCTTCGTTTCTTCTTTCACCGCCAGTTGCAATTAACTCTAAATACTTTTGTCTTCTAAAAATACCTTTTTTTTCATCGGCATTCATTAATCTATTTAAAATAGTAGGTGTTGTGTAAAATTTGTTTATATTATATTTATCTAAAAACTCATAAAAATCCATTGCATTATCTACCTCTATAGTATCTTCAAAAAGAAAGATAGTTTGACCATTTAGTAAAGGCCCATATACTTTATATGTGTGACCAGTAATCCAAGAAATGTCTGCAGTATTCCAGAAAATATCTTCATCACTTGGATCAAAAAGTAACAAGTGCGAAAATTTCGCCCAAAGTAAAAAACCAGCAGCTCTATACTTTAATGCTTTTTGTGTAGTAAGATGTGTAGATGTAACAAGAGTAAAAATTGTATCATTGGCATCATATACAGCTTCTTCAATTGCAAAGGCTCTTGAATAATCTTCATCACTAATTAAATCGTGATACCATAAATCTCTCAGAGGTTTCATATGTACTCTTTGACCAAGCCTTTTAACAACGATACAATATTTTGGTTTGTGCTGGCTTATATTTAAAGCTTGATCAACTTTATCTTTTAAGTTGATGGTAGTTTTTGAAAAATAGCCATCTGCAGTAATTATAATAGAATATTTACAGTCTTCAAAACGACTGGCTAAATTTTCAGCAGAATAACTTGGATGATAAACAGTGTGTACTAGTCCCAGTTTAACACAAGCAAGCATTGCTATTATAATTTCAGGGATGTTTGGCATAAAGATTAAAATTTTATCTGTTCTATTTAAATTTAATTTTTTCAAAGCAGAAGCAAATTTTGAAACATCGGCATATAGAGATCTATAAGTTAAAATCCTTTCTGTGTAATCTTTTCCTCTCCAAATGATAGCTGCTTTGTTGCCTCTGCCATTTTGAATATGTTTTTTTAATATATTTTTAATTGGACTAATTTTCCCTTTTATGAACCATTGAGTTTCAAAATTTTCTTCATTATTGCAAGGTACTAAGAATTCATCTTCCCAATCTAAGAGCTCTAATGCTAACTGTTTATAAAAAGCTCTTAAGTTATTTGATAATTCATAAAGCTGTTTTATATAATCGTAATTAAAATTTTTTCTTTTATAATTAACACATAGTTCATTCAAATGTGAAATCATACAATAACCCTGTTTTTGTTTACATAAATAAAACAATATTTCATAAAAATCAACAATTTTAAAGTGTTTTTAAAATATGTTTTTTAAATTTTTCAGCATATATATGAGCTAATCTTGTTGGTTCTGGGAGTCTGTATTTATTGAGCATTTGTTTAATTATGTTTAATGAAGAATCAAAATCAACCAAATTTCCGGGGGATATAAATATTGGTTTTACATTTTCTCTACTTCGTAAAACATAACCAACAATTTCATTTTTATAAATTAGCTCAGTAAAAGATAATTTTTTTGCAGGTGGAACTTTATAAGTACCAACGAGTTTTGATTTAGCACAACCTATTGAAGGCACATTAAAAACTACACCAAAGTGGCTTGCAAGACCTAATTTTCTAGGGTGTGCTATACCTTGTGAATCAAGGATAAATATATCAGGTTTATTTTTTAATTTTTTATAAGCTTGAAAAATTACAGGTAGTTCTCTAAATGATAATAACCCAGGAATATATGGTAAATTTATTTTTTTGAAGGAACAAGAAACTTCTATTAATTCAAAATATTTGTTCAAAACAACAATAGAGCAAAATGAAAGTGAATGTTTTATTGAAAAGGATACATCAATTCCTGCAATCAGTTTAAAATCTTTTTTATAAGGTGTTAATCTTACTCTTTTAGCTAATTTTTTTTGTAAATTGATTAAATGATTGTACATTTATTTTGATTTAATAAATTTTAGATTAACAGTTCTATTTCTAGGCCCATCAAATTCGCAAAAAAACACTCCTTGCCATGTTCCAAGAACTATTTTACCATTTTCTATAATAACTTGCTCACTGCAACCAATTAGTGAAGACTTTATGTGTGCATCAGAATTACCTTCTAAGTGTTTGAATGGGTAGTCTAAAGGTATTTTTTTATTTAAAAAAGATATAATATCATCTTTGACTGTTGGGTCGGCATTTTCGTTTATTGTGATAGCAGCTGTTGTATGAGGGGTGTAGATAAGAAGTATTCCATCATCCCACCCCTCATTATTTATGATTTTTGTAATCTCAGTAGTAATGTCAATAAGTTGTTCTCTTTTTGTTGATGTTATATTTAATTTTATCATAGTTCTACTAAATTTACTTCTAGCATTCCATCTATTTTCTTTATTTTGTCTAAGACTGAATCAGGGATTTCGTTATCAACAGATACAAAAGCTATAGCTTCTCCACCTTTTTGTCTTGCTAATTCAAATCCTGCAATATTTATATTATTTTCACCTAAGATTGTTCCAACTTTACCTATTACTCCTGGTCTATCAATATTTCTAAAATATAAGAATGTACCTTCAGGTATAATGTCTAATCTAAAGTTATCAAATAGGATTATTCTTCCTTCATTATTGTTAAAAACTGTTCCTGCAATAATTCTATGTTCTTTGTCAGTTTTTACTTCAAAAACTAGTAGGTCGTTATATTTATCATAAGTTTCCTGTTTTGATTCTATTATATTGATTTTTCTATCTTTTGCAAAATATGGTGCGTTAATATATGATACAGATTCCTGTAATCTCACTTCTAAAAAGCCTTTGATTGCTGCTATTGTAAATGGTTGGTAGCTAAAAGGGGTATCAAAGGTTCTTTCGCAGATGTCATCTTCGAATCTTTTACCTACAAGTGTTACTTTTATTTCGTCTGGTCTACCTTTAACAGTTTGAGCTGCTAGTTTTGAGATTTTTTCGATTAGTTCAAAATAGATTTGTAAATCTTCAGGAAGTTGAGATTTCATAAAAGGTATGTTGACTGCATTTATATAAGATTTGCCATGAAGGGCATTTACTATCTGCTCTGCAATAATAACAGCAACCCCTTTTTGACCTTCTTCAGTGTTTGCACCGATGTGTGGAGTTACGAATAGATTGTCTAATTCTAAAAGTTTGTTGTCTTTCGGTGGTTCTTTTTCAAAAACATCTATTGCAGCTGAGAAGACTTTTCCTGATTTGAGAGCATCATATAAATCATTTTCATTGATGATACCACCTCTTGCACAGTTGACAAGGATTACACCATCTTTCATCATATCTATTTCTTTTTTAGTAATCATATTTTTTGTTTCTTTTGTAAGAGGTGTATGAAATGTAATTACATCAGAGATTTTAAGTAAATCTTCAAGGTTATCTAACAAAGTTACCCCAAGTGATTCTGCTTTACTCTTTTTGATATATGGGTCATAAGCTACAATTTTCATACCAAAACTTTTTGCCCTGATAGCTACATTGCTACCAATTCTACCAAGTCCTACTATTCCTAGAGTCTTATTAAAAAGCTGTATCCCCATAAATTTCTTTCTGTTCCACTCACCATTTTTTAATGAGATATGGGCAGCTGGGATTTTTCTAGCTGCAGCAAGCATCATTCCCATAGTGAGTTCTGTTGCAGCAAGTGTGTTACCTGTAGGGGCATTCATTACTATTATACCTTTTTTACTTGCTGTTTCTATGTCAACATTATCTAATCCTACCCCGGCACGGCCAATAATTTTTAATTTTCCTGGATTTTCTAAAAGATCTGATGTGATTGTGGTTCCACTGCGGGTGATTATTGCATCATAGTTGCCAATAATCTTTTTTAGCTCTTCATGAGAAATGCCTGGTTTTTCTTCTACTTCTATATCTTTGCTATCAAGTAAGATTTTAATCCCTTCCTCTGCAATATGATCAGTAATTAAAACTTTAAATTTTTTCACCTTTTTTACCCCCCTATAAAATTTTCAAAGATATTAACAAAACAAAAGATTATAATCAAGAAATTTGAAAAAGAAATTATTCAACTTTATATACAAACTCTATAATACTTTTTTCTTTTGGATTGTTTTTATTGGTTGCAGTAACACGAAAGGAATAAATTATAATATCACTTACAGTATCTTCATATCTGTTTAATAAAGTAGCTTTTACTTCATAATCGCTGAATAAATCGCTCAAATCAATTGGTGTATTTTCAGGGCATGTTGTAGTATTGCATAAATCTGATTCATCGCCAGATACTAATTTGTCCATTATATATTCACTAGCACCTCTTGCTGCCATCAGTGCATTTTGGTATCTTTTATGTGTTCCAGAAATGTTTGTAGATGAGTTTAGCATATACATTATAGCTGCCACAAAACCTAAAGCAACTAGCGATAAAATAAGAGTTGTTAAAAGAGCAATACCCTTATTGTTTAATTTAGGTAAATTTGCTAATTTTTTCATATCATAAATCCATAGGTTTTATTGTATACACAACAGTTTTCCATCTATAATGAGTATAGTTGTTTGGAAGTTGTAATTTTACACCATCAACAGTTATTTTGTTGTTACTGTCAGCTCCCTGAAAAGTAAAGTCTCTATCATATCCGCCATCTTGTAAAAGTATAAATATTCTGACTCTTTTTAGTTTATTTCTAAATGCAGTTGAATTATCACTACTTATATTATCAAAACTTAATAATTCTTCGTTACTGTTTATTTCTCCATCGTTATTTTTATCATAATCAAATCTTAATTTAAAATCTGCAACACAATCTAAAATTGGATCTCCATTACCATTATTTACTGCCCTGAGTAATTTAAAGGTATTAGGATTACATGTTTCAGGTAAATTAGTTGTGCTTAGTTTGTAAGTTATTTTTGTACAAGTTTGATTAGAACAACCTGTAGCATTGTCTTGTACAGGGTAAGCAATATATTTCCCACTGTTAGGCTTGTTAGTCCACAAAGCACTATCTTTTAAAAGTTTTTTATTAATATCAATATATACATATTTTATATTGTTATCTGGCGTTCCAATTGTTTTATTATCATCAGCATCTACAAAGATCCAGTGTTGGGTATCGTTGTTTGTAACATTAAAAGTGGATCTAATTATAAAAGAAATATTATCAGGATCTTCACAATTAATACATTCTATCACTTTTGATGTTTCATTATCTGATATACCGTATCCAGCATGGGTGATATCAAGTCTTAAAATATCAAGTCCCACCATTTTTTCTATTTCTGTTTCTATATTCTTAGTTTCTTTTCTGTAATCTTTTAAAAGTGTAGTATAGGTTATATAAACAGCTGATAATATAATAGCCAATAAAAAAATCACTATTAAGAGTTCTATTAATGTTAAACCTTTTTTGTTCATTGTATATCCTTTGCGATATAGGTTTGAGTTGTATAAGTATATTTTTTACCAAAAAGTTCCCAACAAGAGGTAATAACTATTTCTTTAGTAGTGCCAGAAGTATTTACAGTAAAAGATTTCCCTATACTTATCCATGTATTTCTATATTGGGCTTTCATGCTGCAGTTGTCGTTTGCAGGGGAGCACTCTATATTTTCACAGGAGCCAATTAAATTATCTATCTTGTTAAAACCGTATGCTCTTAATTTCTCGATTTCATTATTAACCTGCTCAATTGCAATATTTCTGACATTATTTCTCATATTCATTTTTTTGACAGTTATCATCGAAGCTACAAGCCCAAGTAATGCCACAGAAAAAATAAATAAACTAACCATCATTTCTATTAATGTAAATCCTTTTTTATTTTGCAACACAGCTACCACCACCATCTATTTTCCCTAATCTAACTCTTATACCGTTGCTGACAATACAATTGTAAGGTAGTGAATCATTTATTGAATCACTAATTAATTTGATTGAAATATTCGATAGAGTACCTCTATCGTCAATTGTTATAGTGCTTGGATTATCAAAGGATATTTTAAATGTTATTGAGCTAACGATAGTTCCATTGTCATTTTTAATGTCTAATTTATTTTGTGAAGGAAATTCAAGTGTGAAGCTTGTTTTTTCAGTAAAAGCTTTTGTCCTGTATTGTTGTATTATGGAATATAGTTGTCTCAACTCTTTCTCTCTTTCATGCTTTATCTTCCATTTATTATAATTTGGTATTGCTATAGCTAATATTATACCAAGAATTGATATTACTACAAGTAATTCTATTAGAGTTATCCCTTTTTTATTCATTATTTTTCTATCCATAAAAGTATTCTACCTTTTCTATTGTTACCAGTTAAGTCTTCACCTAAATCAGAAGCTATAATATTACTATCTTTTTCGATGAATCTTTCAGTTCCTACATCGTCATCTGTTACAATAGAAATTTCACCTGTACTAGCTGTAGTAAATATAGCAAAGTCGTCAGTTACTTGATAATTACTACAAATTTTGTGAGTAATATTGTCTGGTCTTAAAGGACCACCAGTAGCACAGTTAAGTGCCCATATTTTACTTTTACCTTTTAAAATACATGGATCTTTTTCATATTTGTTTGTAATAAATGTAATGATTTGCGATGTCCAGTAATCTCTATTATTAGTATATCTATTAGCTGGATTGTTTTTATTTTTTACTAAAACAGGGTCTATAATATTTCTTTCCTTTAAATATACATTATCAGTAGGGTCTAATTTTATTTTCCACCCTAGTTCCTTAGACTCATTGTTTGTGATTTCAAAATTTGTTAGGTCATTACAAGGGTCATCTAATAGCTCTACAGATTTAATATTGTTAACAGTCCCTTTGCAACCTTCTTCAACATCACAGTCAAAAGGTATTCCGTAAATATAATTCTCTTCGTTTCCAACACCTGAGGTTCCTTCATCATCTCCAGGATAAAAATATCTACCGCTACCAAAAAACAAATAATAACCTAAGTTAAAACATTTGCCTGCTTCGACTTTAGAAACGGTTGGGTTTTGGCTAAAATTATAATAATTTTGATAAACAGTCCAAGCTGATGGATCTCCTCCTTTGGTATGGATTACGACTAAACCACCTTGAGAATTTGTTTTACCTACATTTTTTACAATACCTGTTACTATAAAATCAGTAAAACCATCTTCATTTTTATCAATACCAGTTGTATATAGTTTACCACCAAATGCGTTTTGAGTTTTACCGTCTAAAACATCTGGAGTATTATTTATTAATTTGAAATCTTCATCTAATTTTAAAATAAAAAATTTCAATGACTTAGAGGAGTGACCATCATATGTAGTAGGTCCTGAAGAAAACATTATATATTTACCTTCGGGGCGTTTTATATAAGCAGGACCAGAGTATGAAAAACCTAAGTCTTTATGATTAAATTCCCACAGAAATTTTGGATTTTCTGGATCTGTAATGTCTAGTGCAAAGTATGACGATAGTCCATTTTCGTTATCAGGACTTTTGACACATTCATCAGCAGCTTCCTGCTTACTACAATAGCAACCCCCACCTAATCTTAATCCGCCGATTAAGATTTTCTTTCCATCTTCTTCTATTATATATGGTTGTGCATCCACATAATATAAATGGCAATAATTTGGGTCTGCCAGAAATTTTAAATATGGGATAACAGAATGTGGTATAAATCCCCATAGCTCTTTACCTATTTCATTCTGTCCACTGTCATTTTTAGAATTTTGTAAGACTGCTAAATAACCCTCTGGATCATCTCTTAATTTTTTAGCATAACCTACCTTAAATGCATGAAGCATTCCGTCATTTGCTCCAACATAAGCAACAGTATAATCATCATACTTTACCAACATAGGTCTAGAGTGGATAATGTCACCTAACTTCCATACTTTTTGTTCATTATCAACTTTAATTGTTCTATTTCTATAGTTATCAGAATCAATACCTTTTATGTAATCTATTAAAGATGTGATATATGTGGTATTATCTGTACCAAACAATTCTGAGTTATTGTAATCATCAATTGGAATAAGATCTCCATTATCATTATATGTGTAAATTGTTCTATTATCAGCTTCTCTATTTAATAATTCTTCACTTGCATCCCATATTGGTGTAATGTCGTCAAAAGAATAGAAAGTTTTACAACTAGAATTATCAATTAGACCAGAGCCATTGTCATCACATGTAATAAGTTTTAGCACTAATTTATTATCTAATACGTCATAATCATATGTTAAAATTCTATCTTCTGTTAATTTAAACTTTTTATTATTTATTGTATCTTCTCTAATGTTAACTTTTATACTTTCATTATCTTTTTCTATTGCATAAACCCACCACCCAAATAAACGTCCAATCCATGTCAATGTTGAATTATCAATATCCTTTTTGTTTTCAAATAAACCTTGGATAGCAATACTTGTGCTACTTGTCCTATCAGTCATGAGGGCTACACCAGAACCTGCTGCTGCCCCTTGCAAAATTTTAGCAATTGTTGTACTTAAACTTGTTTCTAAATCAGTTGCTTTATTGACCTCGAAATAGTTGTCAGAAATATTATCATTGTTTGCATCCCATTCGTTTGAATTGTCTGGCAAATTATTAAAATTATTATCAGCAAAAGAACCGTATTTTGCTGAAAGTTTAAGTAAATCTTTTGCGTTTTCCGAATCATCAAATGCAAAGATTGTAAAAATATTTAATTTTTGAGTACCTGTTAAGTCTTCTCTTAAATCTGTAGTATGAGCCCAATAAGATACTGCAGCTAAGCTATATGATCCATTGGAATCATTTAAGTCATTATGTAATCTGTTATCATTAAACCCCTCATTTTCTTCAATAATGTCAAGAAGATTATCAATTGTGCTATTTGGGTCATTACTATCAAGTTTGTTTGGAAAGTTTTTATCCCTTGTTGATTCACCATCAGTTAAAATAAGAACATAATTTTGCTGACAACTATATTGGATAGGGCTATTATATGTATAATCACCGTTATAAAAAGTTTTATCTCCTTTAAAATATAAAGTAGCTTCATATAGAGTTTCTCCAAGTGGAGTCCAAGTTGACGGAGTGATTTTATTTATGTCATCAATAAATGTTGGATTATCATATTTACTCCCTATTTCAGAAACTAAATGACCTCCATCGTCATAATTAAAGGTGAAAAGTCCATATCTTACTTTATCCCATGTTTTCTGTATTATCCCAGAGGGTTGTGTTTCGACTTTCAAAGCAACTCTAAATGTTGTAGGATTATTATCAACTACCCAACAGTTATTATTCCATGTTGCAGGTCTAACATCAAAATAAACAAAGTTATTATTATTATTATTATTATTATTGTAAAAGTAAAAATAAGCACCTTGATCGTTATAATTATTAAGTCCAGTGAGATTTTGTACATTATTTTCTAATATTTTTCGACTATCTCTATCAAAATTATCTGTTGCAGTTAACAAAATATTTCCATCATTGGTGATGATATATTTTCCTCCAGTTAATACTTTTTTTACTGCATCTATTCTCCTGGTTGTTAACCAATTTAAAAAATTACCACTCCATTCACCATTTTCTATTTCATAGAAATAATCATTAGTAGTATTATATGAGTATTTCTTATTAGGATCAAAAAGGCCAAAATAGGTTTCATTATCTTTGTATCCTGAATAAACTGTAGCATCATTTGAACAATCGTTAGAGTATGATCTTGTAGATTTTTCTTCTTTATATACAAATTCAAACATGCTTCCAGAATTATCCAGTATTATTAGCACATTTGGCTGAATAGCTGAGGAAACAAATGGTGGTATAGAGCAGTAAGTAACCATTTGTCCAGCATCTGAGTTGTTTGATGGTTTTGCAGCTTGAGATAATACTGGATTAAAAAAACACATTAAAATTATTATTAAAGATATTGTAATGCATTTGCCCATAGCAATCCTCACTATTTAACTAATGATAATATTTTTATGTAATATACATAATTTCCGTTGTTTTTATATTTAATTTTATATGCAGATTTTAAGAATTTTTTATCTACTTTTCTATTTTCAGGGTTAATAATTACAGTATTTTCATCAACATAAAAATAGAAACCATCTTCCAAAGATATGAATTCATTTTTAAAGCTTTTTATATATCCTGTTTTTAAATTAACAACTTGCTCTTTAGGTAGATTATTAGATTCTTCTTTTGCAAAACTCATTATAGATAATGAAAAACATATGATTAATACAAGAAATATTTTTTTCATACAATTCCTCCACTTAACTTAAAATATCAAATTATTTCTTTTTTGTAAAAAAATCGTGAAAAATACTAATTTATTGTAAAATATTTCGTTTTAAATTGCAAATGAACTTTCTAAGGCTGCTGTACAATAGTTTAAGTTGGGAAAATTAATAATCGATAGATTGCTTCGTCGCATTCGCTCCTCGCAATGACGCGAAATTGGTCATTGCTAACGTCAGTGAAGCAATCTCAAAAATTATATTATTTTCTTTATTGTGCAACAGCCTATTAAATTTGTTGTTAAAATTTGATGGCGATTGTGAAGGTTGAGGTTATTTTTCTTTTGATTTTGAAGCCATTGGTGGTAAGGAGTTTTTCTGCAACATATAAACCTACTCCAAGCCCTTTTGTTTCATTTTCAGTTATATCATTTTTTATAATGAGATATTTTAATTTTTTGATTTTGCCGCATTTTATTGTGACATTTTGACCTGCATGTTTTAAGATATTATCAAACAAAAGGTATAAGGCAAAGTAAATATCTTGATAAGGTGCATTAATATAAATTTCAGAACAATTAAATTTTATAGAAAAAAGTTTGTTTAGCTCCAGCTCTTCGATTAAAGATTTAACTAAAATAGGTATATTTATTTTATTTTTACTTTGATTTTGAGTGGGTAATCTTTTGATAAAATATTGAATATTTTCTAAATCTTTTGCAAGGTTTTCATGAGCATGAATTAATCTTTCCAGTGGGACTCTGTTTTCTGTTTTGATTAAATGAAGATTGAGTTTTGAGGTGGTTAAAAAGTTTCTCAGTTTGTGAGAAAAAATTAGAAGTAGAATCTCAAAGTTTTTTAGATAATTTTTTTCTTTTATTATCAACCTGTATAAAACAAGATAATACAATATTGCCACAGAAAAGATTGCTATCATATCCCAGTAAAAAATTATAAAGAGCTTATCTTTGAGCTTGTCTTTTATGTATGAAGATTTGATATAGATGTATTTTTCTCCGTTTACATTAAAAAGGGTGTAATCTTTTTTGAATGATAGTTTATTTTCAATAAGCAAATAATCTGGTAGTTTAAATTTTTTATTGGTGGCTTTTAGAGTTAGGTAAAGAGGAATTTCTTTTTTTAATTGTTCTTCAATTTCTATTTTGTAGCTAAAAATGAAAATTAAGTTAATCATACTGAGGACAATGGCAATGATTAGCTCTAAAGCGATAAAAATTTTTATTTCAAATTTTATTTTAATCGATACCCCCGACCTTTGTGGGTTTCTATTAAATCCTTTCCTAAGATTTCTCTAAGTTTTTTTATATAGGTTCTGATTGATTCTGTACCTACTGGGTTTTCCTGCCAGACATAATTTAGGATACATTCGTTTGATACAATTTTACCTCTATTTTTTGCTAAAATGTATAAAAGCTCCCACTCTTTTTTAGTAAGAGGGATAAGCTCATTATTTATGAAAAGCGATTGTTGGGTAATATCGATGACAATTTCATCTGATATATAAATTCTATTTTTATTGTCAAAATATCTTCTGGTGACAGCGTTTATTCTAAGCAACAATTCTTTTGGTTCAAAGGGTTTGGTAATATAGTCATCAGCTCCTAACAAAAAACAGGTTTCTTTATCAGATAAGTCAAATTTTGCAGTAATGATTATAATAGGAATGTTTTTTAGCTTTTTAATTTTTTTTAAAAGTTCTTCACCTTTATTAAATTTTAACATCAAATCAAGAAGTATAATATCATACTCATTTGATAATAGCTTATATTCGTATTCTCTATCGTCAATTATCCAGTCCACATCATTTTTCTCTGATTCTAGAAATTCCTTTAAACTTTCTCCTAGTAACAAATCGTCTTCAATCAACAATATTTTCATAATATTATTTTAGCAAATCTTTACCACATAATCAAACAACAATAAAAATTTATTATTTGAAAATTATTATACATTTTTAACATTTTTTCTCCGTTTTACAAAAAAGATACTAATGTGGAAATAAATATTTGCTAATAGTCTTCCTGAGACAAATGCCAAGGCAGCACATATTGCACCTACGAATATCTTCATTTTTATTAGAAATGATATGACGATAATAATTCCTAAAACTTCTATAATAGTTCCAATAGTGATAGGCAAGGTAATTTTTTGTAAAATAAAAATACTTCTTTGATAGGTTAATAATAGTGTAAGTGCTGGCATTATTGACATTATTAAAGCTGGGGTTTTGGCAAATTCTGCCAACTCATAAGATAATCCGCTAAGTTTTAAAAAATAAATATCAGAAAGTGGTGTAGCAGTTATACTATATAATAAAGAGGTAACTGTGATGGCAAGGATTATTGCAAAGTTTCTAATTTTATGTTTAAAATCTGGATACTGATTTGTTAAGGCTATTATTACTTCTTGATAGGATAACCCTATACTTCTAAAAATAAAGGTTAGCGAGTAAACTACTGGCATTACGGCTAAAGACTCCAAAGCCTTTAAACTTTTACCTAAGAAGAATGTTACGATTGGTTGAGATGATAAAGCAATAAAAGGGGTTAGAGCTAAAGGGTAATAATATTTTGATATAAATTTGTAAGTAAGTTGTTCCTTTGTTGGTTTTCTATTAATTATCTCTTTTACAGATTTGTGAGCCATAATTCTAACAGCTAACGCTTCAAAAATAACTCCTGTTGATAGAGCTATAGTTCCAATGTAAGCCCCATCAATTATAGTAAATTTATATAATAAAAATGCAGTTGAAATGTTTGAAACAAGTCTAATAATTGTACTGTATGCTATAAACTTTGTTTTGTCATTGACTATTAAAACACCTTGATAAAGTCTTCTATAACCAATTGCTCCAGGCCAGGGCAATAAAAACATTGTGGCATTATATGTTAGTGTATAAACAGGTTCCTTTAAACCAATAAGTTTTCCTGCAATAAAGTTAAAAACTTGAGGTAAAAGTAATATCAAAATGCATATTGTAACAATAAAATTTAACATCATGGTAAAATTACGTATTTTTTGATAAGAATTTTTATCCTTTATAAGTGCTGTAGCAGCTGCCATTATCATTATTATTGGAGATTCCAGAATTAGCCCAAAGGCTAAAGCAATACCATAGGCTGCTAAATTTACCTTTTCATTGGGTAGTCTTGCTATTATAGCTGCAAGTATAGGGCCTTCAAGAGCCATCATCAACCATGTAGAGGCAAGAGGGAACCAAAATTTAAAAATCTTGGTATATGTTAGTTGTTTATTATTCATCCAACATTTTTTATCAAAAAAAGTGTTGAATTACAATCCAGAATTAGTTAATTTCTTTAATCGGAGGTGAAAATGTTTAAAAAGGTAAAAATAAATGAACTAAATTTTAACCCTTTTACTGAAATTAATGATAGATGGATGCTTATTACTCCAACTGCTGAGAAAGTAAACCCTATGACTGCAAGTTGGGGAGGTTTTGGTATTTTATGGCATAAAAATGTGGTTTATGCTTTTATTAGGCCTACACGATATACTTTTGAGCTAATGGAAAAGACAGAATACTTTACGCTTTCTTTTTTTGATGAAGAATACAGAGATGTTTTAAACTTTTGCGGAACTAAATCTGGGTATGATGTAGATAAAGTTAAGGAAACTGGACTAAGCGTAATAAATGATGATAATTTTATATATTTTGAAGAAGCAGATACTGTTTATTGTTGCAAAAAGCTATACTTTTCAGATTTAAATCCGTCTAATTTTCTTGATAAGGAAATAGAAACATTCTACCCCAAAAAAGATTATCATCGTATGTATATTGGTGAAATTATAAAAGTTTTACAAAAATAATATATTTTAAATATATTTGTTGATTTCAGATAGTGCTTTAAGGCCTCCTTCTGGGATAGAAATGTGTGGTTTGTTGATATGAGGCTCTCTTGGGTTAATTCTTATGACTGTTGCATTATGATATCTGCCTATCCTTTCGCTGGTGTATCTTATTGATGGGATTGCAGTACCTGCTCCAATCTCTATAACTACAATTTTACTGTTTTCGTGTTCTTCTAAGAAATTATCAAATAAAACTGATTGTCTGTGCGATCTGTCAGCAATCCATGAATAATCTCCAAACATTAAAATATTTGGTCTTGCTACATCACCACAAAATTTACATCTGGGGATATTTTTAGCTCTCATTGTATCATAATCTATTTCAATATGTTCTGTGTTTTCCCAAATTGCCATTGTGCAGGGTTTTACACACTGAAGGTGATGAATTGAGCCATGGATTTCGTAGATTTTATCTTCTTCGTAACCTGCCTTTTGAAATTGTCCATCCACATTTGATGTTACGACAAAATAATCTAATCCAAATTTTTCAATCCATTCCAGCATTATGTAAAAACCTTTATGTGGGGTTGTATTTCTGTACATCTCTAAACGGTGCCCATAAAAACCCCAACCAAAAGATGGATCACTCTCAAAGTGTACGGGATTAGCACACTGAACAAAATTTAATCCTAATCTTTCATACATCGGGTAAGCTTTCCAGAACCCTTTATCTCCTCTAAAATCAGGTAAGCCTGAATCAACACCAATTCCTGCTCCTGCAGTAATAATCAAAACTTCAGCTTCTTTGATTAATTCTGCACATTTTTGATATTTTTCTACCATCTCATCCACCCCTTGTTAGTTTCTTACATAATAAATAAATTTTTGCCAAAATAAAATATATTTTTATAATTGAAACTTTTCAATAAATGCATTAAATTTAATATTGTTGAGCCAGTTAGTATCAAATTTTGGAGGTGAAATTATGGCAAAAGTATGTGTTGTTTTGAGTGGATGTGGGGTTTATGATGGTAGTGAAATTCATGAAGCAGTTTTGACTATGTATTTTTTAGATAAGTATGGAGCTGAACTTTTGATAGCTGCACCAAATAAAGAACAGCTTCATGTTGTTAATCATTTGACTGGTGAGGTTGCTGAAGGGGAGAGTAGAAATGTATTAGTAGAATCAGCAAGAATTGCAAGAGGCAACATAAAGGATTTAAAAGATGTTAAAGTAGATGATTTTGATGCTTTAATTTTTCCTGGTGGTTTTGGTGCCGCTAAAAATCTTACAACTTTTGCAGTAGATGGTGTGGATTGTCAAATAGATCCGGAAGTGAAAAGGATAGTTAAAGAGACTATTGAAGCTAAAAAACCTTTAGCTGCTATTTGTATAGCTCCAGTTTTAGTTGCAAAAGCTTTAGAAGGAGCGGGGATAAAAACTAAAATAACTATTGGTACGGATGAAAATGTTGCATCTGCTGTTGAGAATTTGGGAGCTACTCATATCAATTGTCCTGTTAAAGAAGCAGTTGTGGATGAAGAAAATAAAATAATTACTACACCTGCTTATATGCTTGGTCAGCGTATTTCTGAGGTTGCTGAAGGTATCGAAAAAACTGTTAAACAATTATTAGACTTTACTAAATAAGAAAGGAGGGGCTACCCTCCTTTCTTTTCATTTGAATTATAGTGTTTTTCTATTGTTGCCAGATTTAAATTCTGTAAGTCTTTTATCTTAAAAAATACATACACCAATAAGAATGAATATTTACAGAATTTTTATTTTTTATTAAATTTTATTTGACTTAAGTATAATATAAGGGTAGGATTAAATAAGGGGTTTACCCCTGTAACAAAATTTTGAGGTGAGTTTATGAGTAAGACAGGAACAGTTAAGTGGTTTAACGATTCAAAGGGGTATGGTTTTATTACCAGCTCCGACGGTAATGATGTATTCGTTCATTTTACTGCTATTAAAATGGACGGTTTCAAAAGCCTTAAAGAAGGCGATCAGGTTCAGTTTGATATCGTTGAAGGGCCTAAAGGTCCACAGGCCTCCAATGTTGTAAAAATATAAGCAACATAGGGTAGGTGAAATTAATACCCCACCTTTTTAGGTGGGGTTTTTTTGTGCCTAAAATTACTTTCTAAAGAAAATATTGAGTAAAATTGTTAATATGATGCTTATTATAATTGATGTAGCAAGGGGAAAGTAAAAAGTGAAATTCCCTTTTTTGTAATAAATATCGCCTGGAAGTTTTCCAAGAAAATTAGGTATTTTTCCACTGAATATAAGTATTATTCCTATAACAATAAAAAATATTCCAAAAATCAATAAAGTTTTTCCTAATTCATTCAGTGGATTCATGCACCACCTCTGTTACAGAATTTTTCATGATGTTGAATTGTTTTGATAGTTGTTTTTTGTATCTTTCTTCTTCACTATAAATACATCCACAATATTGTTGTCTATATAAATTAAGTTCTTTTGATTTTTCAATACCCTCTTTCCAACCTTCTCTAAAGTCGTAATAATAGAAATCAACTTTATATTTTTTAGAGAGATTTTCGCAGATATCTTTTATTAGCAAATGATTTTGATATTTACTGTATAAGAGTGTAGTTGTAAAAGCATCAAATTTACCTTTTTTTGCTATTTGAGCAGTTTTTTCTAATCTAGTGAAATAGCAATATTTGCATCTGTTGTTTTCTCGATAAACCACATTTTGAACAAACTCTTTTAAACCGTATGTTTCATCAACGATTGTTTTTATATTATTAATATTGTTGAAATACAAAACATTTTCTAGTCTTTTATAAAACTCTACCACAGGATGGATATTTGGATTATAAAAGAAACCATAGATTGTGTAAGGTGTTTCTTTTAAAATTGATACTGGATAAACTGAGCAAGGGGCACAGCACTGATGAAGAAGTAGTTTCATTTATTCACCTTTATCATCTTTTTTGTTCAAAAAAGGCTTAATTATTTCCATTGGTATAGGAAAAACTATTGTAGAATTTTTTTCTGAAGCGATTTCATTTAATGTTTGTAAGTACCTTAACTGTAAAGTTATAGGGCTTTTTGACATGATCTCACTAGCTTGGGAGAGTTTTTCTGCAGATTGTAATTCACCTTCTGCATGTATAATTTTTGCTCTTCTTTCCCTTTCTGCTTCTGCTTGTCTTGCCATTGCCCTTTGCATTTCTTGAGGTAAATCAATGTGTTTCATTTCAACTGCACTAACTTTAATGCCCCAAGGATCTGTGTGTTTATCTATAACTGATTGCAGTTCCATGTTTATTTTTTCACGATTAGAAAGTAAGTCATCTAATTCAAATTGGCCGAGAATACTTCTCAATGTTGTTTGTGAAATTTGACTTGTAGCATAGTAGTAATCTTCTACTTCAAGTACTGCTTTATCTGGGTGTAGTACTCTAAAATAAACCACAGCATTTACTTTTATAGAAACATTATCTTTTGTAATTACATCTTGAGGTGGAACATCCATTACTATAGTTCTTAAATTTACTTTTATCATTTTTTCTAAAATAGGAATGAGTATAATTAATCCTGGGCCTCTGACTCCTACATATCTTCCAAGTCTAAATACTACACCCCTTTCATATTCCTTTAGAATTTTTACTGAATTAGCTATTAATACTATTAGTAAAACAAATAACACTGTAATTAGGTTAAACATATTGACCTCCTCTTAATAATCTATTATATATGCTGATTTAAAGTTGTTAGCAAGAATTTTGTTGATGGAGTAAATAATGGTTAAAAGTATGACTGGTTACGGTAAGGTGGTTAAAAGTAATGATTTAGCTGATATAAGTGTTGAGATGCGTACTTTGAATAGTAAATATTGTGAAATTAATTTGAGACTTCCAAAACACTTTATATTTTTAGAAATTGGGTTAAAAAATTTAATTAAGAAGGAGATAAAACGGGGCAAAGTTGATGTTTTTATAGATGTTACACCAAAAAAAGTAATTAATAATCCAATTTTGAATAGAAATCTGTTAGCTTCATACATGTCTATATTGAGAGAGCTTCAAATGGAAAGTGAAATTATTGATGATATAAGGATTGACCATATTCTAAAGTTTCCTGATGTGATTAGTTATGAAGATAATGAAGAGATTTACTCTGAAATAGGTGATCTAATAATTGAAGCTGTTGATGAGACATTGAAAAAAGTTGATGAAATGAGAAGAGTTGAAGGTGAAAAATTAAAGGAAGATTTATTAGAGAGAATAAACTTGTTAGAAAAATTTAAGTTAAATATTGATAAAATGACTGATGAGAATTATAAAATTGGTATAGAAAAGCTTAAAAACAGACTTAAAGAGCTAGAAATAAAAGTTGATGAAGATAGAATAGCCCAAGAGGTTGCTTTACTTGTGGAACGATCTGATATAAATGAAGAATTAGTTAGAGTTGAATCTCATATTTTGCAATTTAGGTCAGTTTTAGATACAGAAGGTGAAATGGGTAAAAAGTTGGATTTTATAGCTCAAGAACTACATAGAGAGTTTAATACTATTGCTTCAAAAGCTCTTTTATCAGATATTAAGAGTGTGGTTATTGAAGCAAAAGTAGAAATTGATAAAATAAGAGAGCAGGTGCAGAACATTGTATAAAACAAAATTATTTGTCGTTAGTGCTCCAAGTGGAGCAGGTAAAACCTCTTTGTGTAATAAACTTATTAGCAAATATAAAGATAGATTAAAGTATTCTATTTCTTATACTACAAGAGAACCAAGGATTGGTGAAGTAGATGGTCAGGATTACTTTTTTATTGATGAAAAAAAGTTTAAAAAGATGATTAATAATGAAGAGTTTTTGGAATGGGCTGTGGTACATGGAAATTACTATGGCACATCTAAAAAATTAATTGAAGAATATTTAAGCAGTGGTTATGATGTAATATTAGATATTGATCCTCAAGGAGCAAGACAGATAAAAGCAAAATATTCAGATGCTGTATTCATATTCATAGTAGCTCCAAGTATGAAAGAGTTGAAAAACAGATTAGTAAATCGTAGAACCGAAACAATTGAGAATATAAACATTCGGATGAAAAACGCTTTAGAAGAAATTAAATTTTATAAAATGTATGATTATCTTATTGTTAATAAGTATTTAAATATTGCATTTGAGGAGTTGAATGCAATTTATCTATCAGAACATTTGAAGACTAAAGATATAGAAAATATAGAAGAATTAATAGATATGGAGGTTTAATATGGCGTTTTTGAATATTGAAAAGGGTGTTAATAGAGATGATGTGAAAAGTAGATTTAAACTTTCTTTATTAGCTAGTCAGAGAGCTAGGGAGTTATATGAAAGAAAAGAGGATACTGTTCCACCACAGGTGGAGGGTTATCATAAAAATATTACGATTGCTTTGGCAGAAATTATAGATAATAAGATCATTTTTGAAGAGGAACAAGAAAAGGATGAGTAATTTTTTAATTTTTGTTACAGGCGGAATAGCTGCATATAAAATACCAAATTTATGTAGATTACTGATTAAGGCTGGTCATAATGTCAAGGTGGGGATGACTGAAAATGCTACAAAATTTATAACCCCACTAACATTTGAAAGTTTAACTAAAAACAGGGTTTACATTGATGATTTTCTTACAGATGTTGAGCCTGATTCGATTGATCATATAGATCTTATTGAATGGGCTGATAAAATAATTGTTGCTCCCTGTACCGCAAATACTATATCTAAAATTGCAAATGGGATAGGGGACAATTTAGTTACTTCATCAATGTTGGTTGTAAAGAGTAAGCCTGTATACATTTTCCCCTCTATGAATACTAATATGTATGAAAACCCTTTTGTTCAGGAAAATATAGCTAAGCTTAGAAAGTTGGGCTACTTTGTATTTGAACCTGATGAAGGTGAGCTGGCATGTAAAACAGAAGGTAAAGGTAGGCTTATAGAACCTGAAGAAATATTTAATATTGTAGTAGAGGAAAAATTAAAAGGTGTAAAATTTCTTGTTACTTTAGGACCTACAAAAGAAGGGATTGATCCTGTCAGATTTATTTCAAACTATTCTAGTGGGAAAATGGGCTATAATATTGCTAAGTATATAAAAGATAATGGAGGAGAAGTATTTGTTGTTGCAGGCGATGTTTGTTTAGATCTTTCACCCTTTTCTTATGTAAAGATTAGAAGTGCTGAAGAGATGTATAATGAAGTAATTTCAAGATTTTCTGAATATGATATACTTATCATGACTGCTGCTGTGGCAGATTATAGGGTTAAAAATATTTCTGATAAAAAAATTAAGAAAAATGATGAAACTCTGCTTTTGGAGCTGGTAAAAAACAAGGATATTCTTTATGAAGTCTCTAAAGTAAAAAATGAAAAACAAGTAGTTGTAGGTTTTGCTGCTGAAACTGATGATTTAATAAATAATGCTATGGAAAAACTTAATAGAAAAAAGCTTGATATGATAGTGGTAAATGATGTTTCAAGGAGTGATATCGGTTTTGGGGCAGATGAAAATGAAGTTACAATATTTTTAAAAAATGGTGAGAATATAAGATTATCTAAACAGTCAAAATATCTTATAGCAAAACATGTTGTGGATGTAGCTTATAATATTTTGCGTGAGAAAAATGAGTGAAAAATTTTTAAAAGAAGTTTTCGGAATTGAAGAGATTTTTATAAATTCTAATATTAAGTGTGAAAATGAATTGTATGATTTTTATTTAAAAGAGGTAAAAGATTGTAATAAATGTAGGTTAAGTAAAAACAGGACAAATCTTGTTTTTGGTGAAGGCAATCCAAATGCGGAATTAATGTTTATAGGTGAAGGTCCTGGCGCTGACGAAGACAAGCAAGGAAGACCTTTTGTGGGTAGAGCAGGTCAACTTTTGACAAAAATGATTGAAGCGATGAAATTAAAAAGGGATGATGTTTATATAGCAAATATTGTTAAATGTAGACCTCCAAATAATAGAGCCCCACTAAATGATGAAATATCAGCTTGTATCCCCTATTTACATAGGCAGATTGAGATAATAAAGCCAAAATATATTATATGTTTAGGTAGTATTGCAGCAAGTGCTTTGTTGAATACAACCACTGCGATTAGCAAAATAAGAGGTAGTTTTAGGGATTACAAAGGGATAAAAGTTATGCCAACTTTTCATCCAGCTTATTTATTAAGAAATCCAAAGATGAAAAAATTAGCATGGGAAGATTTGCAATTAGTAATGAAAGAGATGGGTTTATTATAAAGAAATGCTGCCACATCAAGTGGCAACATCTAAAAAATTTTTATAAAGCTAAAGAAAAATTATTTATTAGCTGGTTTTTCGATTAATTGTTCTTTAATTTCTTTACCTGGTTTAAAATATGGGACTTTTTTTGCAGGGATTTGAACAGTTTCACCAGTTTTAGGATTGCGACCGATTTTAGCTTCTTTTTGTCTAACCTTAAAGCTACCGAAACCTCTTATTTCGACTGATTCACCATTTTTTAGTGCTTCTTTAATTGTATTGAAAACACCATTTACAATAAATTCTATCTGCTTTTTAGTAAGTTTTAAATATTTTTCTGAAATTAATTCGATCAATTGAGACTTTGTCATGGTATAACCTCCATAGTTTTAGAAAATTACCTATAACTTATTGTCATTATAACCTAATCAAAATGTATAGTAAAGTCAAAATTTTATTTATTGTGTTATTGAATTAACAGTATTGTTATGTTAAGCCACAATGAACAAGATTTAAGTTATTGTAATATTTAAAGAAATATTGTTTAAGTAGAAAATAGTTGTTATTTTTTTTGTTAAATATATAAAAGTAAAATAATTAAATATAGGATGGTAATTAGTGAGAGGTTTTTTGGGTAGTGTAATTCGTTCTGCTTTTGGTGTTTTTACAAGTAGGATATTGGGTTTTTTAAGAGATATATTTATTGCTGCTGTATTTGGTGCGTCGGCACTCACCGATGCTTTCTTTGTAGCTTTTGCAATTCCTAATCTTTTTAGAGCTTTGTTTGCGGAAGGTGCTTTATCTTCAGCTTTTGTCCCTATTTTGGGGAGTAAATTAAAAAAGAGCGAGTATGAAGGATATAGCTATCTTTCGAACATGGTCATTTATCTATCCTCTATTATAGCGATTTTTATAATTATTTTTTCTTTGTTTTCAGACAAGATTATTTTACTTTTTATGCCTGGTTTTATAGGGGATAAAGAAGTAATTAGTGTTGCATCAAACATTTTGATTATTGTTATGCCATATTTACTCTTTGTAAGTGTTTCGGCACTTTTTTCATCTTTTTTAAATTTGAGAGGTAGTTATTTTATACCTTATTCTTCTACTGCACTACTTAATTTAGCTATGATTACTTCAATTTATCTATCATATATTTATTCAAAAAATATTTACTTTTTGGCTTGGGGTGTTTTTTTTGGTGGTTTAATACAGCTTGGATATATTTTATTATTTTCTTACAAATTTGGATTTAAATTTAGTTTTGATAAGAAATCTATTTCTGATGTGAAAAAGACATTTTTATTAATTGTACCATCTATCTTTGGTGTTGGGATAAATCAATTAAATTTTTTGGTTGGTAGAGTATTAGCTTCCTATTTACCTTTTGGAAGTATATCTTATCTTTATTATGCAAATAGGCTTTTTCAATTTCCCTTTGGGCTATTTTCTGTTACTATAGGCACAGTTTCATTGACAGAGTTGAGTAAAAACGATTCAATTAGACGTTTTGAGATTATTTCAAAATCTATATTATCTATATTCCTAATAATCTTACCTGCATCTTTAGGCTTAATTTTACTTTCGGACGATATAATAAGAATTGTATTTCAGAGAAATCAATTTAACTTTAATGATACAGTTAATACTGCAAATGCATTGAAAATGTATTCTTTGGGGTTGCTATTTTTTTCTTTAAATATGACTTTTACAAAAATTTTTCATTCAATTTTAGATACTAAAACTCCTGTGAAGATTTCAGCAATTTTGCTTGTTTCAAATATTATTTTTTCACTGTTATTACTAAAGCCTTTTAAGCATTCTGGGATTGCGCTGGCTTCGTCATTGTCTGCATTTATAGGAACAATAATTTATGTTAAATTAATTTCTCAAAAGAAGTTGTACAGTTTTAAAGATTTTCTCTCGAAATATAATTGGTATATATTAAAAATTATTTTATCCAACTTTTTGATGAGTATTTTTATTTTGTATCTATATCATAAAAGAGTGCATGTTTTATTGATAATATTATTGACTATTATATTTTATTTAGTTGTGTTACAAGTTTTTAAAATAAATTTTAAAGAGGTGTTGAGATGAAGTGTGTTGTTCAAAGGGTGGATAGTTGTAAGGTTTTTATAGATGGAGAAGTTTACTCTAACATAGGTAAGGGGGTTTTGGTACTTTTTTGTGCTGAAAAAGGTGATGATCATGATAAAATAAAATGGTTTGCTGATAAATGTGCAAATTTGAGGATTTTTAGTGATGAAAATGGTAAAATGAGTTTGGGCGTAAAAGATATAGATGGTGAGATGATGATTGTCAGTCAATTTACATTGGCAGGGGTTGTAAAAAAGGGTAGAAGGCCTGATTTTACTGGGGCGATGGAGCCTGAATTAGCAAAAGAGTTTTATGAAAAATTTGTTGAGGAATGTAAGAAAATTTTAGGTGATGATAAAATAAAAACAGGTGTGTTTGCTGCAAGTATGAAATTGGATATTTTAAATAATGGTCCGGTAACAATAATATTACAATGAGGTGTGATATGAAAATAGATATAATTATTGTTGGTGATTTATATGTAAATTGCTATATAATTTCAAAAAACAAAGATGCAATTATTATTGATCCAGGTAGTGATTTTGAGAAAATAAAAAGTTTTATAGATTCGAATGAACTAAAACCATTAGCAATTGTTAATACCCATGGACATTTCGATCATGTTGGTGCTATTGAAGATTTAAAGAGTGAATACAATATCCCTCTGTACATGCATGAAGGTGATGAGTTTTTATTAAAAAATGCTGTAGAACATGCTTCGATGTTTGGTATCTTTGGCATAAAATCAAGCAATATCGATAATTATTTAGAGGATAATCAATTATTAACATTTGGAGATATTAAATTAAAGGTTTTACATACACCAGGGCATTCCCCTGGAGGTGTATCTTTATATCTTGATGATGCAAAAGCGGTTTTTACAGGTGATACTCTTTTTAAAGATTCGGTTGGTAGGACAGATTTTCCTTATGCAGATTTTAATACTTTAGAAAACAGTATAAAAAATAAACTATATATATTAGATGATGATGTCACAGTATATCCAGGGCATGGCCCATCATCAACTATTGGTTATGAAAAGAAAATGAATGCTTTTGTAAGATTAGGTTAATATATTTTGAGGGTGTTGCACAATAGTATTAGTTTTAAGAATTTAGATTGCTTCGCTGACGCTCGCAATGACGGCATTTTTGGGTTATTGCGACCCAGCCATTTATTGGCAGAAGTTGAGTTTATAATTTTTTGAGTATATTATGTTATTGATATATAATTATTAAGATGTTAAGTTAATGGCGGGAGAATCAACCTCAAAACTACTTTGTTAGCAAAAATATAGTTTATTGTGCAATAGCCTCATTTTTAAAAAATATAGGAAATGGGAGCGTAAAGCTCCCATTTTTTTATTTTGAAATAAGTAATTCTGCTATTTGAACCGCGTTAAGGGCAGCACCTTTTCTTAATTGATCACCTACTACCCAGAAGTTTAAAGAATTCTCTTTTGAAATATCTTCGCGGATTCTACCTACATAACAATCGTCTTTACCTGATACAAAAAGTGGCATTGGATACTCATTTTTTTCTGGGTTGTCTAATACTTGTATACCTGGAGCATTACTAAAAAGCTCTTTTGCTTTTTCTACTGTTATTTTCTTTTCAGTTTCTACAGTTACAGCTTCTGAATGTGCTGTCAAAACTGGAACCCTTACACAGGTTGCTGTTACTTCAATAGAATCATCACCCATGATTTTTTTAGTTTCGTTGTACATTTTCATCTCTTCTCTAGTGTATCCATTTTCCATAAAAACATCTATGTGTGGTATTACATTAAAAAGCAGTTGATGTTGAAAAGCTTCTACTTTTAGAGGTTCTCCATTTACCCAAGCTCTTGTTTGATCCATCAACTCTTGCATTGCTTTTGCACCTGCGCCAGAAGCTGATTGATATGATGAAACTACCACCCTTTTGATTTTACCATAATCATGAAGAGGTTTTAATGCTACGACCATAATAATAGTAGTACAGTTTGGGTTTGCAATTATCCCATTATGTTTAAAAGCATCATCAGGGTTGACTTCAGGAACAACCAATGGAACATCTTTGTCCATTCTAAAAGCAGAACTGTTGTCAATTACCACGGCACCTGCTTTTACTGCTGATGGAGCAAACTCTTTACTTCTGCCACCTCCAGCGGAAAAAAGAGCAATATCTATCCCTTCAAAACTATCATGAGTTAATTCCTGAACTGTATACTCTTCCCCTTTAAATTTTACCTTCTTGCCAGCTGATCTACTTGATGCAAGTAATCTTAATTCATCAATTGGGAAATTTCTTTCTTCTAAGATTTGTAAAAATACCTGCCCAACAGCTCCAGTAGCACCAACAATAGCAACATTATATTTTTCCTTTTTTTGTAAGGCCATAATAACCCCCCAATTAAGTTTCTTATTTAATATTATTATTTTTTATCTAAGTCAAAGTTAATTTAGACTTTTTATATATAAAAACGGTGTTATAAAGTAATTTGTTGCAATTTGAATTTTTATTGATAATAGATTTATATGGATTCTATAAAAGTATTAAATTTGAAAAAAAAAGATAAGGATAAAAGTATCCTCATTTGGCAGTGGTGAGCATGAGACCACTTTAAGTTGCTTAAAATTTATGGATTATATTGATTTCAATAATAAATCTGTTTTGGATATTGGCTCTGGTACAGGGATTTTGAGTATTTATGCTAGTATTTTAGGTGCAAAAAAAGTGGTGGGTTATGATATATCTTTTGACGCATGTAAGAATTTTAAAGAAAATACGGCAATAAATGATGTTAAAAACTGTTTTGTTATATGTTCTGATGAAAGAGCTATTAAAGGTAATTATGATATTATAATTGCAAATATTTATTTTGATATCATTGTTAATTTAAAGGGGTATATTTTTAATTGGATGAAAAATAAAAATGGATTTCTTATTTTATCTGGTATACCCATAGAGGAAAATTATGAAATCAGAAAAATATATTGTAATGGTGGATTTGAGTTGGTTAAAGGTTTTTATGGTGAAGAATATACTACATTTTTAATGAAAAAAGGGGGTTAAAATGTTTGTTGGTCATTTAAAGGATAAGGAAGAAGTAGCAATGAATATGAAAGAAGCTGAAAAGGTATTTAAAAAAGTAGCAATTGGAAAAAATGAAGGCTGGGATGATTATGTGATGAGAGTTTTTAGAATTGAAAAAGGGGGAAAAACACCGAGGCATTCACATGATTGGCCACACATTAATTATGTAATTGGTGGACAAGGGATTTTATATATGGATGGAAAAGAGTATAATGTGGAAAAAGGATCAATAGCTTTTGTCCCAAACAATATTGAACATCAATTTTTAAATGCTGGGGAAGAGGATTTTGAATTTATTTGTATTGTTCCATCAAAAGGGGAGTATTAATTAAAAGAGAAGAGGGGAAGAGCATTATTGCTCTTTCCCTGGGCTTTTATGTACATGGACTACTTTTAGTGTGTTGCCAAATTTTATTACCACTCTTGTTTCATTTACGACTTTATGCTCTATCTTCCCTTCATTTTTGTAGGAAATTATTAATGTATAGGTAAGTATAGCTGTATCATTATATATTTGAGCTTTTTTATCTGTGAGATGAATATTAAAACCGTCATGAGTATTTGCCCAGTTATTTTCCATCATAAATTTGTGAAAATTTAAACCTTCTATTCTATGAGGAGCTACAAACCATTCGTATAAAGTGAGGTCTTTGTGTGTTGTTTCTTCATAGGTTTTAAAATCACCTGTGTAGATGGCGTTTAAGTGTTTTTCTAAAAATTCCCAAAGTGACTTTTCATTCATAATTGACTCCTAAAAATTTTTAAAAAAAATATATTTTTGTGATATAATGTGTTATACTTTATATTATAAAATGAATAAAAAATAAAGAGGGAGTGGGTTATGAGGAAAATTTGTCTTTGTTTACTTATTGTAACAGTTATTATTTTTCTTGTTTCTTGTGGGACACCAAAAGTTGATCCTATGGCTTTATCAATAGTGCCTGCAGATACTGAGCAGGTGCAGGTTCCTCAAGTATGTAGAGCTCAGTATGAAACAAGGCAGCTAAGAGTAGCGGTAGTAGATTTTCAAAATAATACTACTTTTGGGAAAATGACAGGTTCAAATACTTCTATTAGAGGTCAAGGTACTAGGACTCATGTAGAAGGGGGTGTTGCTGGAGCTGTTGTTGCGCCTGGTGCTGTTGGGGTTGGTTATGTTGGAGCTAGCAAAACAAAAGTTAAATATTCAAAAGATATAAATACATTTATGAGACAGATATCACCTAATATAGGGGCGTATGCACAAAGTGCTGTTGAAGATATTGTTGTAAATATGGGTGGTGTAGAGGTTTTTACAAGATCTAATATTCAACAGGTTATGCAAGAGCAGGGTTTTCAGATGAATGTTGCAGATCCCAATACATTAGTTCAATTAGGTAAAATTGCTGGTGTTAGTTATATTATTACTGGTTCTGTTGATAATATTAAAGCAGAGTATGTACCACCTTCTAAAAAGAAGAAATCAGATAATGCGTTAGCAAATCTTGCTTTATCTATTTTAGAAGCAACTACAGAGGGATGGAATGTAAATGTAGAAATGACTGTAAAAATTATAGATGTTGCCACAGGTAGAATTATTGCATCTAAAAAAGTTAAAGGCAGAGAACTTGCAGGTAAACAACCAAATTTTAATCCAGAATTGATAATTACTGCAGCTAAAAAAGCTATGGGTGAAGCTGCTTTGGATATAAAACCTGAATTATCACAACTGTTTGCCATAAAAGGTTATATAATTCAATTGAGAGGAAATAAGCAGGTGGCTCTTGTAAATCTTGGTAGGGCAAACGGTATTAAACCAGGGCAAAAGTTAATAGCTTATGATTTTATGGAAATTAGAGATCCTTTCAAAGGAACACATAGTTGTAGTAAAGCAAAAATCCCTGTTGAATTAATTGTTACTGATCAGGTTGATGAAAATCAGTGTTGGGTAAAAATAGAGGGGGATGAGCAACATAGAAAAAGGCTTAAAATTGGTACTTTAGTTCTAAGGGCTAAATTAGAAGGTCAAGGATTGATGAAAAAACTATTTTAGGGGGTAATAAAATGAGAAGAAAATTATTATTAGTTTTAAGTGTGATAGTTGCGTTTATGTTTGTTAGCTGCTCTAAACCTAAAACTGTTTGTAATTCGCCAACTGATAATCCAGAGCATAACTATTTTACTGGGATGGAATTGATAGAAAAAGGTGACATAAACAATGCAAATATAAAATTTGAGCGTTCAATTCAATGTGATCCAAAATATTCTCCTGGTTATGCAGGAAAATCTTTAACTTTGGCAATGATAGCAAATAGTAAAGCTGATATGGGTGAAAAACAGGTTTGGGTAGAAAGAAGTCTTGAAAGTTTAAAGAAGGCTAAAAAATATGCAAAGAATAAAGATCAAAAATATATTTATTATGTTACAGGTATAAGAACTTATACTGAATTGCGTTTAGAGGATTGGTTAGAAGATGCAAAAGATTTTTATGATGATGCTAAAAGTATAGAAAAAGATGTTAATTTTAACAAATTACCTTATTATCAAGGGCCTGAGGCTCTAGAATATTTTATGGGTGTTGCTTATCTCAAAGGTGAAGAGTTTCAAAAAGCAAGGGATTCTTTTGCAAATGTTTTGAATATGTCAAGGCAAAGTAAATGGCATGCTCCTGCAAATGCAATGTGGAAGAAAACTGACAAGATCGTAAGGGCTATGGCTGGAATTACAGTAGGTGATGTAGGTAAAAAGATTGCAGTAAAAGATGAGGTTTCAAGAGCGGATTTCGCCGCACTTTTAGTGGATGAACTTAGAATTGAAAAGATTATGGAAGGGCGTATACCTGTAAAATCGCAAATTGCAAAAATGAAACCAGAATTTATCCCTGCTGATATTTTAAACCATCCATTTAGACCAGAGATTGAAACAATACTTAAGTGGAATATAAGAGGTCTTTCTCCAATATATGATGAGACGACAAAGGCTTATCTGTTTTTCCCAAATAAACCATTAACTCGTAAGGAGTTTGCACTAATTTTAGAAGATGTATTGGTTAAATTGACTAGTGATGAATCATTACCAAGAAAGTATTTTGGGCAGGAAAATTCTCCTTATCCAGATGTTAGCCCTACAGCACCATGGTTTAATGCTGTAATGAATGTTGTTACAAGAGGTTTGATGGAAACAGAGTTATCTGGTGAATTTAGGCCAGATGATAATGTTGATGGTGCTGAAGCTCTATTGGCTATTAGAGTGTTGAGACAGACTTTGAATGTTTATTAAGGAGGCGGTGATGAGAGTAAATAAATTTGTGTATGCTATATTACTATTTATATTTATGCTGTTTAGTTTGTCTGTTTTTGCACAGACATATAATCAACCTTATAATCAACCGTATAACCCTGCTTATCAGCAACCTGCTCCATATAATCAACAGGCACCAAACTATCAACAACCAAATAATCAACAAATGATGCAACAACCGGGTCAATATGGTGGACAGATGATGCAGCAACCAATGCAACAGCCTATGCAACAACCTTATGGAGGTGGTCAATATAATCCTCAAATGATGCAGCCTCAACCTCAAATGATGGGTGGTATGCCACCATTACCACAGCCAATAACAAATCCTCAAGCTGCATTTGCAACTGGATATATTAGAGTTATAGGTGAATCAGAGGCTGGACAGAGAAGATATGCAGCATTAAGGGCTGCAAAGGTTGTAGCTCAGAGAGATTTATTAGAGGTTCTTCAGGGTGTTACAGTTGCTGGTGATACGACTGTTCAAAATGGTTTGTTAGTAAATGATGTTATAAGATCAACTGTTCAAGGCTTTTTACAGGGAGCAAGAGAGTGTGGTAGATATTATGATATGAGCCAGGGTGTTGGTTATGTTTGTTTAGAGGTGGGCACAAAATCTTTTGTTACTACAATGTTTCAGGATCCAAATGCTAGACAAGCTATATTTAATGCAGTTCCACCTGCTCCAGCATTTCAACCTCAGGTTGTACCTCCTGCACCACAGGTTTATGATGGGTTAATTGTAGATACTACTGGCACAAACTTTAGACCAGCATTAATAAATAGAATTTTGAATGAAAAAGGTGAAATAATTTATGATCCAACTAAGATAGCTGAAGATATTTTAGCACAAAGAGGGTGTGGTGATTACACAAACGAAATTGGTAAGGCAAAAGCTATTCTTTCAGAAAGAGGGGTTAAAAATCCTCTTGTTGTAAAGGCAGTAGGTGTTGTGAAGTTTACTGATGTAAAGGTATCTGGTGATGATGCCACTGCTATTTTTTCATCTAATCAGAAAACAAATTTCTTAGAAGGTGCTAAAGTAGTATTTGTATTAAAGTAGGGCTTTTGCCCTACTTTCTGTTTAAATTAAAGCTATTAGTTGAGGGTAAGTTATGAAGAAAATTATTGTTTTTTTGTTTTTATTAATTCCTGTTTTTGTCTTTGCGATGGGAGAGCAGGGTATTTTTGTACAGTCTTATGGAGAAGCAGAAATAGTAAATAATGATATTCAAACAGCAAGATTGCAGGCTATAGCAAGAGCAAAGTGGTTTGCCTTAGAACAGGCAGCAGGAGTCAAAGTAAAAGCTCAAAGTGTTGTTCAGAATGCCGTTTTGGTTGATGAAGCGATAAAGTCTGAAACTCAAGGTGTTATAAAAGGTTTTCAAATTCTTAAAGAAGGGCAAAATCAAGGTGTTTATTGGGTTCAAATTTCGGCTTTTATAGTGCCAAATAAAGCAAAAGAGGCTTTGGGAGCTATTTCAAGAAATACAGCAATTTCAGTAATTTTACCACTTGTAATGCCTGATGGGAGAGTTGAGGAATCTAACCCTTTAAGTGAAAAATTGATAAATGAATTATCGGTTCAAGGTTATGAAGTGATAGATATTGCATCAGGTAGCACTTTTTCTGTTAGTCAACTGGACACAGCATTAAGAACAAATAATTTTCTAATGATAAGAAACTTGGCATATCAATATTTATCAAATGTTATGCTTGTGGGTAAAATTACTACAACTTTGACAGCTCGCGAAGGTAAAAATGTGGGTTATGGTGTTAGTTTGCCTTACAATATTGTAACAGGTAGATTAGTTTATAGATTGATTACAAATAGGAATGGGCAAAGGGTAATTTTAGCTAGTGGCTATATTTCTGGTAGAGGTATGGGGCCTACTGTTGAAGATGCTACATATAAAATGATAGAAGATATGAGTGGGAAAGTTTCAAATGAGTTGATTAGTACTATTGTAAATAAAATTAAAGGTTCTGCTAAAAAAATTCGTCTTGTTTTGACAAATGTTAATGATATGCAGCAGATGATGCAGTTTAAAAACTTTATTCAGTATGTAAGTTGGGTATTATCAGTTAATGAACAAGGGATGAACACATTAGTAGTAGAGTATCCTGAAAAGGCCTTATACTTGGCTGCATCAATTAATAGCAGACCAAATTATAAAGTAGTAAAATTTAGTGAGTATGAGATTGATGTTCAGATTTTGCAGTAAGTTAGCAGTCTTATTTTTTATATTTGTTTCATTTGTTTATGCAGAAAATAATAATGCAAATGTATCTGATATCCTTTTTGCAAGGCAATCCATTGCCGAGGGGAAATATTATGTTGAGGTGGGCAAATATCTTGACGCATTAGAATTTTTTGAAACTGCTCTTGAAGCAACTGACAATAGATATATTGTTGCTGATGCTTTACTTCAAAAGGCAACACTTTTTGCTCATTACATGGATAAGCCTGAAGAAGCTGCAAAAATATATGAAGAAATATTTAGAAAATTTCCTGATTTACCACAAGGTGAAACCGCTTTATACAAGTTAGCACTACTTTACAATGATTTTGGAGATGAAAAAAAGGCTTTAGAATATTTTAAACTATATTTGCAATATTACCCCTTTGGACGCTTTCGCTATACAGCTTCATTTTTTGTGGAGAGATATACAAAGAAACCATTAGTATCCCCTAAGAAGAAGTTTGAATTGCCACCTGTAAATATTAAAGGTGCTCCAGATATTAGGGTAAGATTATTCAAAGGCAAATCAGCTAAAATAAAAGGTAATATATCAGTTAAGGACAGTTCAGGAAGGTTAATTTTAAATATCAATGGGGTTGTTAGTGTTTATCTAAGTGGAAAAATGGTAATTTTAAACGGAAGACAGCTTTATTCGCCGGTTTATATTTATCCTAACAGTTCATATTTATATCTTTTAAAAAAGGATGGATATAGAGGATATCGTGGGTATTTTAAAATTTTTGTCTCCAAGAGTAAATTATATGTTATCAATATATTAAATATTGAAGACTATTTAAAAAGTGTTGTTACAAGTGAGTCTCCAAGCAGCTGGCCTTTAGAGACTTTAAAGGCTCAAGCAGTAGCTGCAAGGACTTATGCACTTTATCAAAAATTGCATAGAGAAGACTGGAGCTATGATGTTGTAGATAATGAAGGTGATCAAGCCTATAACGGTATAAAAAACGAAACAAAAAAGGGGGTTAGGGCAGTCTTGGAGACTGCTGGTTTGGTGTTGACATACCGCGATAGGCCTATTTTGTCATTTTTTACGGCGAGCACCGGTTGGTATATCGATGATCCAAAATATATCTTTGGCACAGGTTATCCATACATGCGTGCTAAGCCTGACCCTTATAGTGCTAAGGAGAAGATGGGTAGATGGACTAAAAAAATAACTTTAAACGAAATTGGGAATTATTTGAGAAGGAAAGGTGTAAATATTGGGACAATATATTCAATTTCACCCTACAAAACTACACCTGCTGGTAGAGTTGTAAAAGTCAAAATTAACCACTCAGGCGGGACAAAGGTACTTAGGACTTACACAACTGTAAGAAGAGCTGCAAAGTTGTATGATATATTGTTTAGTATTCAACAAGTTGGTAATTCAATAGTTTTTAAAGGTGGTGGTTTTGGTCATGGCGTTGGTTATTCCCAGTGGGGTGGAAAAGCATTGGGAGAGGCAGGAAAAAGGTTTGACGAAATATTAAATTTTTATTATGAAGGTGCAGTTATAAAAAAAATGTGGTGAGGGGTTAAATGCAAAAAGGGGTTACAAGTCTTGGCAGATTTTTAATTGAAGAACAGAGAAAATATCCAGAAGCTACTGGCGATTTTACTTTAATTTTAGAGCAGATAGCTTTTGCAGCAAAAATTATAAGTCGCGAGGTGAATAAAGCAGGTTTAATTAATATTTTGGGAAAAGCAGATTCTGTAAATGTTCATGGTGAAGAGCAGCAAAAGCTTGATGTTTATGCAAATCAAAAGATGATCGAGGCTCTTGACCATATTGGAAAAGTATGTGCCATGGCAAGTGAGGAAGAGGATGATGTAATACATGTTCCTGATAGATATCCTAAAGGAAAATATGTAGTGGTGTTTGATCCTTTGGATGGATCAAGCAATATTGATGTAAATATTAGTATTGGAACAATTTTTGGTATATATAAGAGAGTAAGTGAAGGTGAAAATGGGTGTGAAAAAGATTTTTTACAAAAAGGTAGAAATTTAATTGGTGCAGGGTATGTAATTTATGGCTCAAGCACAATGTTTGTTTATTCAACAGGAAATGGAGTTAACGGTTTTACTTTAGATCCATCTGTTGGAGAATTTTTATTGTCTCACCCAAATATCAAAATACCAGAAAAAGGGAAAATTTACTCTATCAATGAAGCAAATTATCATAGATGGGATGAAAAGATAAGAAAATATGTTGAATATATTAAGAATTTAGAAGAGAGACAGTACACTTCAAGATATATTGGCTCACTTGTAGCAGATTTTCATAGAAATTTGCTCAAAGGTGGTGTTTTTCTATACCCTGGGGATTCCAAAAATCCAAAAGGTAAATTGAGATTGCTTTATGAAGCCAATCCTCTTGCTTACATTGTTGAGCAAGCTGGTGGGCTTGCAACTGATGGAGAGCAGATGATTTTGGATATCCAACCAGAGAGTTTGCATCAAAAAACACCGTTAATTATTGGCTCTAAATGGGAAGTGGAGACTTATTTAAAATTTATGAGGGGTGAGGCCTAAAAGTGGGCCTCATGCTTCTTGGAGCTCATGAATCAATTTCTGGTGGTGTTTTCAACAGCCTAAAACTTGCAGAAAGTGATGGTTGTGAGTGTTTACAAATTTTTACAAAAAATGCAAATAGGTGGGTTGCTAAGCCATATTCAGATAAAGATGTAAATAAATTTAAAGTTTTTGCAGAAAATTTAGGCTTTGATAGAATTTGTGCCCATAGTGCCTATTTGATAAATCTTTGTTCTCCGAAAAAAGAGACAGAGGAAAAGTCAGTTAAATGTTTTATTGATGAGTTGTCAAGATGTGATCAACTGAATGTTCCTTTTTATGTAATGCATCCTGGCTCTCATTTAGGAATTGGCGAGCAAGAAGGGTTAAATAAAATAGTTCTAAATATTGACAGAGTTTATTCTGAGTATCATTTTAATGTTATGACATTGCTTGAAGTGACAGCAGGCCAAGGCTCAAATTTAGGTTATAAATGGGAGCATAGATTATATAATTCAAAATTCTAAATTTCCTGAAAAGATTGGTGTGTGTCTTGATTCTGCCCACATGTATGCGGCAGGGTATGATTTAAAAAACAGATATGATGAAGTAATTGATACTTTTTTTACTAATTTTAAAGATAAAATAAAAGTTTTTCACCTAAATGATACAAATAAAGAGTGTGGATCAAAAATAGATAGACACGCCTATATCGGTAGAGGTTTATTAGGTTTAGAATTTTTTGAGAAACTTGTGAATGATGAAAGGTTAGATGGTGTTTTGGGCATTTTGGAAACCCCTTTTGATGAGGATAAAAGTTATAAAAACCAGCTTGATATTTTAAAGTCTCTAAGGAGGCAAAAATGAAAAAGGCATTAATAATTATCGATATGTTAAACGATTTTGTTTTAGAAGGTGCTCCATTGCAGGTGCCAAATGCTAAGAGTATAATCCCAAATATTAAAAGAGAAATAGATAAAGCAAGAAAAGAGGGGTATCCAGTTATTTATGTTTGTGATGCTCATGATGAAGATGATGATGAGTTTAAAATCTGGCCACATCACTGCGTAAAAGGGACAAAGGGTGCTGAAGTTGTTGAAGAGTTAAAACCTTCAGATGGTGATATTGTTGTTGAAAAAACAAGGTATTCAGGCTTTTTTAACACAAATTTAGATGAAATCTTGAAAGATTTGGGTGTTGAACAGCTAATCGTTACAGGGCTTGTGACAAATATCTGTGTAATGTACACTGTTGCTGATGCTGTAAGTAGAGGGTATAAAGTGATTGTTCCAAAGGATTGTATTATAGGCCTTGATGAAGATGGTCATAAATTTGGCTTGATGCAGTTGGAAAAAGTTCACAATGCGGAGATAGTTTAATGGATTTATCACCAGAAGCTATTATTTTAAAAGAGTTGGTTAAACCTAAGGAAATTAAAGAAACTCATATATCTTATGCAATGATAACTGATGATTATGTATACAAGCTTAAAAAACCAGTAGATTTTGGTTTTCTCGATTATAGATTGTCAAAAAGTAGAAGAAATTTTTGTATTTTAGAAAAAGAATTAAATTCAAGATTTTCTAAAGATGTGTATCTCGATGTATTGAAAATAGCAAGATTTGGAAAAGAGATGAGGTTAGTTCCACATACAAATACTATGTTTGCTATCGATTATGTGCTCAAAATGAGAAGAATTAAAGACGAGGATTTTTTTAGTAATAGAGTACAAAATGGATTGGTGGATGAAAAGTTGGCTTATAAAGTTGGTAAAAATATTGCGGAGTTGTTTAAAAAAATCGAAACTCCAGTTGAAAAGGCTTTAGAATTTGGAAGTTTTGATGTGATAAAGTATAATTGTGAAGAAAATTTCATGCAGACAGAAAAGTATGTGGGCAGTTTATTAGATGAAAAAATTTATAATTATATCAAAGAGAAAACACTCAATTTTCTTGAGGAGAATAAATCACTTTTTGAAAATAGACTGAAAGGTGGATTTATCAAAGATGGTCATGGTGATTTGAGATTGGAGCATGTCTATTTTGATAATGACGAGATAGGGCTTATCGATTGTATAGAGTTTAACAAAAGGTTTAGATATAACGATGTGGTATCTGAAATAGCTTTTTTGGCTATGGAAATGGATATTAATGGATATATTGACCTATCTGATTCTTTGATAGCAGGCTTTTTCTCAGTTTTTGATGATGAAAACAGTAAGAAATTGCTTAATTTTTACAAATGTTATAGAGCCTATGTGAGAGCAAAAGTGACTTGCTTTTTGCTTGAGGAAAAAGGGGAAACTTGGGAAAATTATGCAAATGTTAAAAACTCACTGGATAGGCATGTAGATGCAGCTTTTAGTTATGCTTTAAATATGGATGATAATGTAAATCTGGTATTTTATGGGATAATGGGTTCTGGTAAGTCAAAAAATGGTAAGGCTTTTAGTGATAAATACTTTTATTCATATTTCAATACGGATATTGAAAGAAAAAGAATAGCAGGATTAAATCCAGAGACAAAAGTATTAGAGGATTTTGGAAAAGGGATTTATTCAAAGGAATTTAGCCTAAAGGTATATGAAAGGTTAGCTGAAAATGTGATATTGAAAAATAGTGTTTGCAGGCCAGCTATCATTGATGGTAGTTTTTCTAAAAAAGATTATTTTGATAAACTGGATGAAAAAAATATAAATTATAAAAAGATATTGTTTACTGCACCTGATGAGATAATTGTTGATAGACTAAAAAAGCGAGAAAGTAAAAAAACTGTTAGTGATGGTAGATTAGAGCTGCTTCAAGCTCAAAAGAGCTCTTTTGAAACTAAAGAGCTGGCAGATTTGACAATTGAAACCACTAAAACAGTTGAGAGTAATTTAGCAAAAATAGCTGATTTTTTGATTAGAGAAAGTTAATGCGCCATAATTTTACAATAAAGCAGGTAAATTCACCTTTTGAAGATACAGCTTTTTTTGTGCGAAATATTTACAAAAGGCAGGCTTTTTTACTTGATTGTGGCAGGCTTGGTAATATAGAAAATTCTGAAATATTAAGTATTTCTGATATCTTTGTTAGTCACACACATATAGATCATTTTTATGGATTTGATAGAATATTAAGAGGGATGTTGCGCTCAGATAAAAAAGTGAGAGTTTTTGGCCCACCTGGGATTATTAAAAATGTTAAAGGTAAGCTTGATGCCTATACCTGGAATTTGATAAAGAACTACACTTTTAAAATTGAAGTTTTCGAGCTTGGTTTAGATGGAAAAATAAATTGTGCTTTGTTTGATGCTGCGAATGGTTTTGTCCCAGAATATTGTGATTTGGTTGCTGACAGGATAGAGTTAGAAGATGGTTTTATTTTAGAGTATGAGTTTTTTGATCATGGTATCCCTTCTGTTGGATATAGGATAAAAGAAGAAAAACATGTAAATATAAAGAAAGATGTGTTTGATAAATTTGGATATATTCCAGGCCCTTGGCTTACAGTTTTAAAGTCTAAACTGAGAAATTGCGTTGATTTGAGGGAAGAGATTGATGTTGAAACTGTTGAGGGGATAAAAAAGGTATCTTTAAAAGAGCTCGAACAAAATTTGGTAATTTACAAAGAACCTCAGGATATCACTTTTATTACAGATATTGCTCCAACTTATGAAAATTTCAAAAAAGCTGTCAATTTTGCTAAAAATACATTTGTTTTATTGATTGAAGCTATGTTTTTAAAAGATGATGTTTTGGATGCTATTTATAAAAAACATTTAACAGTAGAGTTAGCCAAAATGATTTTTGAAGTAAGTGGTGCAAAGTTTGTAAAATTTTTACATTTTGCTCCTAAATATGAAAGAGATAAAGAAAGATTTTTTTCAAAACTATACAGTGATATCGATGGAAAGATAATTAAAACTAAATAATAATATTTAATCAGTATATTAAAAGATATTATCACTTTTTGAAATCTAAATATTGAAAATAAAGTCTAAAAATAATATGATATATTTAAAATGTGGGGGTGAAGTATGAAGAAGCTATTGAGTGTTCTTTTAGTTTTTGTGTTTTTGATATCATTTGGTATTTCTGAGTCAAAAGCAAGCGACAAAAACTTAATTATCGCTACTGCAACAACAGGTGGTACTTACTATCCTGTAGGCGTTGCAATTGGTACTTTAATCAGTATTAAATTGGCTAAAAAGTATAAGATTACTGCGACTGCTATTAATTCTGCTGGTTCTGGTGAAAACATTCAGATGTTGAAAAACAAAGAAGCTGATCTTGCTATTTTACAGGCTCTTTTTGGTGCTATGGCTTATAATGGTAAAGGGCTTTATGAAGGAAAACCCGTTAAAGATTTTAGATCAATTACAATGCTTTGGTTAAATGTGGAGCATTTCTCATTACTTAAAAAATATTCAAAAACTGGAAACATAATGGATTTGAAAGGGTTGGGTAAAAAGTTTTCCATAGGTAAAAGAGGTAGTGGTACAGAAGGTTCAGGTAGAGTTATTTTAGGAGCTTTAGGTATCGAAATTGGAAAAGATATTATCCCAGAATTTTTAGGTTATAATGCATCGGCTCAGGCTATGATGGATGGAAGAATCGTAGGTATGAATACTCCAGCTGGCCCTCCTGTATCAGCTGTTACACAGTTGTTTGCTCAGCTTGGTGCTAAAAAAGTTGTACTTTTAGAGTTTACCGATGAGCAGTTAGAAAAAATTAGAAAAGAATATCCTATTTGGATAAGGTATATAATTAAAAAAGGTACATATCCAGGCTTGAATAAAGATATTCATACAATCGCTCAGCCAAACTTTTTGGCTGTAAGACCTGATTTACCTGAAGAAACAGTATATCTTATAACTAAAACAATTTATGAAAACTTACCTTTCTTACATAATATTCACAAAGCTACAAAAGCTATGAGCCTTGATAAAGCTATTGATGGATTGCCAGTACCATTGCATCCTGGTGCTGCAAAATTCTATAAAGAAAAAGGTATTAAAATACCTGCAAACTTGCTTCCATAAAAATATCTTATATCAGGTGGCCTAACTAGTTGGCCACCTTTTCTTTACTTTTTGGAGGATTAAATGAGCCAAGTGGAAAATAAAAAAACACAAGAGGATCTCAGCGGTGAGGTTATAACCGTCCAAAGAGAATTATCTAATACTTTAGACAAAATTGTTTATTTCGTTGGTATTATTACATCTCTTTTTCACTTGTGGGTAAACACTGTTGGAATTATGCCTGAGATTCAAAGAAACGCTTTGCATTACAGCTTTTTATTATTTTTAGGGTATTTGCTATACCCTATGTCAAAAAAACATCCTGAAAAAACTTTAAAAATAGATATTATCTTAGCGGTTTTATCTTTTTTGGTTGGGGTTTATCTCGTTTTATTTGAAAATGCTTTGCACGCAAGAAACGAAGTGCCTATTTTACCTGACTTGATAGCAGCAGCTATTGCAATTGTTTTATTAATTGAAGTAACAAGAAGAACATCTGGTTTGGTAATACCTATTTTAGCAGCATTTTTTCTCGGCTATGCTCTTTATTTTGGTAAATATTTTAATGGCTTATGGAATTTCCCTGGTGTGAATGTTCAAAGACTTTTATATAGAATGTACTTTGCTCCTGATGGTATCTTTGGTACCATTGCTACAATATCATCAACATTTGTTTTTCTTTTTGTTCTTTTTGGTGCATTTTTGATTAAATCAGGTGCTGGTGATTTTATTATTAAGCTGGCAGTGGCTATAATGGGTAGGAGTATAGGTGGACCAGCGAAGATGGCTGTTTTTGCAAGTGGTTTGATGGGTAGTGTATCTGGTAGTGCTGTTGCAAATACAGTTGGAACAGGTTCTATTACAATCCCTATGATGAAAAAAACAGGTTTTTCTCCAAAATTTGCAGCTGCGGTAGAGGCTGCTGCATCTACTGGTGGACAGTTGATGCCACCAATTATGGGTGCTGGTGCATTTATTATGAGCCAGTGGACGCAGATTCCGTATTTAAAAATTGTTGCAGTTTCCTTTATCCCTGCAATTATGTATTTTTTAACAGTTGCTTTTTTTGTCCATATAAGAGCTAAAAAAATCGGTTTGAAACCTCTGCCAAGAGAAGAAATTCCAAAGATTTCTGAAGTTTTAAAAGAGGGTTGGCAATTTTTTATACCTATTATAGTTTTAATGGGATTTTTAATGTATGGATACACTCCTACATATTCTGCCTGTGCTGGGATTGCTGCAATTGTGGTATCAAGCTGGTTTAACAAAAAAACAAGAATGGGGATAAAAGATATTTTGGATGGATTGGCTCTTGGAGCCAAAAACATGGTGACAACAGGTATTATTCTTCTTTGTTCTGGTATTGTTATTGGTATTGTGTTGCTTGTTGGTATGGGGATTAAATTTTCTATGTTAATTCAATCATTATCTGGTGGTAGTGTTTTACTGACTATTATTTTTATCGCTCTTGCTTCATTAATTCTTGGGATGGGGCTTCCTGTTACAGCTTCATATATTGTGTTGGCTGTTCTTGCTGCTCCTGCACTAACAATGCTTGGAGTTAGTTTAATAGCTGCTCACATGGTAATTTTTTGGTATTCTCAGGATGCAAATGTTACTCCTCCTGTTTGTCTTGCTGCATATTCTGCAGCTGGAATTGCGGGGAGCAAACCTCTGGAAACCGGTTTTGAAGCCTGGAAGCTTGCTAAAGGGCTTTATATTATTCCATTGCTTTTTGTATATACTCCGCTCTTATTCGAAGGGCCTATTATCAATGTAATCGAAACGGTGATTAGTGCTACATTGGGATTATATGCTTTTGTGGTATTTTTTGAGGGGTATCAATTACGCCAGTTGAATATTATTGAAAGGATATTATTTGGTGTTGTAGCTTATTTTCTATTGTTTCCTCATAGATATTTGACAATAATTGGTTTTGCTGGATTTATCGCTTTGATACTTTTACAAAAATTTACTATTAAAAGAGCTGAAAATGCAAGATAAAATGAATATCGGTTGTGTTCAGATAAAAATAGAAGAAGATGTTCAAAGAAATATAGAAAAGGTAAATACACTCACTTCTGATTATTCAAACCATATTTTTCTCTTACCGGAATTGTTTACTACAGGTTTTAATTATGAGCATATAGAAAAGCAGGCAGAAAATCATTTTGAAGTACTGCAAGATTTAAGTGAAAAAAATATTTATATGGGTTCGATTTTGTGTTTTAAAGATGGCAAAAGATATAATTCTTTTTTTGTAAAGTATAAAAAAGAGGTTTACTTTGTATATGACAAGGTAAACCTTTTCCCTTTAATGGATGAGGATAAATATTTTTTTCCTGGTGATGGTTATTATACATTTGATATAAATGGGGTAACGGCAGGATGTGCGATATGTTTTGATTTGAGGTATTGTGAGGTATTTTATCACTTAAGAAATGGTGGAGCAAAGATTGTTTTTTTGCCTGCAGAGTGGCCTGCAAAAAGGGTAGAGCATTTTAGGGCATTATCCATTGCAAGGGCTATTGAAAATCAATTGTATTTTGTTTGCTGTAATGCAATTGGCAATACATGGAGCGATGTATTTGGTGGAAACTCTATGATAATAGACCCTTGGGGTAAAGTGGTTGCTGATGCTAAAAACTTTGTTGATAAAGTTATTGTTGCAGAAATTGATATTAATTTAGTCGATGAGGTGCGAAATAAACTACCGATGAGGAGAAAAAATGAATAAAAAAATTTTGGCATGCGGCCTTGATGGAGAGCAAAAAGATTTATTGAAAAATTTATGTTCACAAAAAGGGTTTGACTATATTTTTGCATATAGAGATCAGGATGATTTACTGGTTAAAGAAATTTTAAATGGTGATGGCAATTTTGAAAAAGGGGATATTCATAGCGAAGTTTTGATAATGTTTGCAGGTGCTGAGCAAAATGAGATAATAGATTTTATAGAAAGTTATAAAAAGATTGATCTGCCAAAGCCACTTTTTTGTATGGTGACAGAGCATAACTTAAATTGGAGATTAAAGGAGCTGTTAGACCACCTTGTTAAAGAAAGGGAAGAAGTAAAAAGGTATATGCAAAATAGAAATAATAATAAGTAAAATAAAAATTTATTATTTTTGAGATTGCATCGCTGAGGCTAGCAAAGACAAAGGCAGTCATTGTATGTTGCAAATTATGTTAACAAAGTTAGAAAAGAGTGATAAGGAGCAGATTGTTTAACAAAGTTTAATTGTGATTATATATACATTCAATTTATAATGAATAAGGAATTATAAGAGATTTTTGGATTTTGTTAAACCACCTTTTTTTTAACCTCAAAAGAGTAAGTAAGGAGAGAAGACAAATCTATCTTTTTAGATGCATTTAGGATTTCAATTCCAACAATTCTGCCTTCAGAGTCAGTATCAAGATTGATACCATTATCAGATTCAATAACCCCATCTGGCTCTACATTATTAAGCTCTATATAAATAGCATCTGCAGCATCATCATAATATACTTTCATTTTTTATACCCCCTTTTTAATGGATAATTTGTAATTACTGTTAATATATTATTTTCTACAACAAAAACAATCTTTAATGGATATTTAAACCCTTCAACATATTTTATTATTTCATGCTCACCTTGAGAAGTGTCAATATTTTTCAGAATATTGACAATTAATTCTTTTGGTATTTTATAAAGTTTTGCTCTTCTTTTAGCATGCCTTGTAAATTTTATTATCACTTGCTTCTCCATCTATTTTATTTATAAGAAATTACTATAATAAAATCAATATTAGTAAAAAAACATTTATAAAATTAATGTAAGAAATAAGCTCATTAGATTGCTTCGCTAACGCTCGCAAAGACTAATTTCTCAGTCATTGCGAGGAGTATAGCGACGAAGCAATCTCTTTTATGTCGTTGACGCAGGAGATTGCTTCACTTCGTTCGCAATGACGATAATCAGTTTGTCATCGCTAGGAAGCGAGAGCTGACGAAGCGATCTGGTAATTTGAGCTACAGTTATAAAACAGCCTCTAGTAATTACCTCGAGATAAACTTTTTAGAATATATAAGCTCTTCTAATCTATATCAAAAAGTCTTTGGTATTGATTTTTTTTATATTGTAGGTTAAACATTATTTAACTAAGAAAAGATGGAGGTATTATGAAACGGGTATATTTAAAAACTGATGAGATGCCAAAACAGTGGTATAATATATTGGCTGATTTGCCTACACCAATGGATCCACCTTTAAGCCCTTTTACAAAAAAACCCGTAACTTTTGATGAGATGAAAGCTATTTTTCCTGAAAGTTTGATTGAACAGGAGATGAGCGATAAAAGGTGGATAGATATCCCTGAAGAGGTTTTAGAAATTTTATCGTTATGGAGACCTACACCATTGATAAGGGCAGAAAGGTTAGAAGAGTATTTGGGGACACCAGCAAAAATTTATTTTAAATACGAAGGGGTATCACCAGCAGGAAGTCATAAACCAAACACTGCTGTGGCTCAAGCATATTACAATAAAAAGGAGGGTGTTCAAAGGCTTACTACAGAAACTGGAGCAGGGCAGTGGGGTAGCGCTTTAGCCTTTGCAACCAAAATGTTTAATATGGAATGTAGAGTTTATATGGTGAAAGTCAGCTTTTATCAAAAACCTTATAGAAAATCTTTTATGAGAATGTTTGGAGCTGAAGTAATTCCAAGCCCTTCTGAATTTACAAATAGTGGTAGAGCAATTTTGGAAAAAAATCCTGACTCGAATGGTAGTTTGGGTATTGCAATTAGTGAGGCGGTAGAGGAAGCTGCAGGTAGAAACGATACAAATTATGCTTTGGGTAGTGTTTTAAATCATGTTTTGTTGCATCAGACTGTAATTGGTTTAGAAGCTAAAAAACAGTTTGAAATTGTAGGTGATTATCCTGATATGATATTTGCATCCTGTGGTGGTGGGTCAAATTTTGGTGGAATAGCTTTTCCATTTCTGGCAGATAAATTTAGTGGTAAAAATGTGGATGCTGTGGCTGTAGAGCCAGCAAGCTGTCCAACATTGACAAAAGGTAAATATGCCTATGATTATGGTGATGTGGCAAAATTGACACCTATCATGCCTATGTTTACTTTGGGTCATGATTTTGAACCACCTGCAATTCATGCTGGTGGGTTGAGATATCATGGTGATTCACCTATCGTAAGTAAGCTTTATAAAGATGGTTTGATTTCTGCTACTGCTGTAAAACAGCTTGAAGTTTTTCAATATGGGACACTTTTTGCACAATTGGAAGGGATTGTCCCTGCACCAGAATCAGCTCATGCGATTGCAGCGACTATAAAAGAAGCTTTAAAGTGTAAAGAGACTGGTGAAGAGAAAACATTGCTGTTTTGCCTCAGCGGACATGGATTTTTTGATATGGCATCTTACGATGCTTATTTTGATGGTAAACTAGAAGATTACGAATACCCTGAAGATTTGATAGAGGAATCTTTGAAGAATTTACCTGAAGTATAATTTTTAATATTTGGGGGTGCTTTTTGCACCCCTTTTTTTTATTGTAATAATGTTAAGTAAACTAAATAGCTGAAAAAGGAAAGTATTGTTGATAGAATAATCGTACTTGCGCTTAAGTTTTCATTTCCTCCCATTTCTTTTGCTAATACAAAATTTACTGTTGCAGCAGGTGCTGCTAATAGAATTATCATAATTTTTGCATGCAAACTTATAGGTGTTTTTGTCAAAAATAAAATTATAAAACCTAGTACTGGTAAAATAATTAGCTTAAATAATGTGTTTATTAGTGATAACTTAAAAGAGTTGCCTAATTTTTGTAGATTGATTGTTGCACCGATAGAAAGCAGGGCTAATGGGAGAGTTGCAGAGCTGTTTATTGATAAAAATCTGTCAATAGCAATGGGTATATCGATTTTTAATAACGAAAAAAGGATGCCAAATATACAACCTATTGCCAAAGGGTTGAAGACTATTTGATAAAATACTTCTTTCTTTGATGATGATTTCTCGGATGAGAATGAAAGGACAATAACTGAAAGTAAATTTACAACAGGCACTATAAATGCCATGTAAATACTTGCTATAACCAGCCCCTTATCACCAAAACTAAAGTAGCTCACAGGTAAGCCCACATAAGCATAATTTCCTCTAAAGCTGTTCATCAAAAATGTGCCAATATCACTTTTATTAGTTTTTAATAACTTGAGAATCGGGATTGCTAAAATAATCAAAATAATAAAAGAAAAATACATGATTAAAATATATTTTATGTCAAAGGTCTTATTAAAATCGGATTTTGCTATTTTGTAAAAGAGTAAAAGTGGAAGAAGGATATAAAAAATTAGCTTATTTGCTTTTGAGATAAAAATTTCATCGATTAGTTTTACTTTTTTTAAAAAATTTCCAAAAAGTATTGTTAAAAAAATTGGTAGTATGTTATTTAACATAAAATTAATTTATCTGATAAAATATGAATATTCAATCTAATTTTGGTTAATGTTAAACTTTACTTTTGTGGTTTAATGGTTATATTTTAGCTAACCACAACAGCTAAATTGTAAGGAGATGACAATGCCATACTTAACAGATAATATTTTTGATGAACTTCATGAGTCTGTAAAAGGGGATGTTTATACGGATAAACTTAGAAGGTATATGCATTCTACTGATGGTAGTATTTATAGAGTTGAGCCATCATGCGTAGTTTATCCAAAAGATGAAGAAGATGTAGTTAATATTGTAAAATTTGCTCAAAAGTATGGATTGACTGTTCATCCAAGAGGAGCTGGAAGTGGGCTTTGTGGCTCTGCCATTGGGAAAGGTATTGTTATAGATTTTACAAAGTATATGAACAGGATATTAGAATTAAATTTGGATGAAGGGTATTTTGTATGTGAGCCTGGTTATAGATTTGGTGAGCTTGAAGCAATTTTAAAAGATAAAGGTTATTTTTTCCCACCTGACCCATCTAGTGGAGAATATGCATCGTTTGGTGGGATGTTTGGTACAAATGCCAGTGGTGCTCACTCTGTAAAGTATGGAAATGTTTCTGATTATGTGCTTGATGCTGATATAATTTTGAGTAGTGGAGAAAAGATTAACTTAAATGAAATATATTCAAAATCGTTTGATGAGCTGGATGATAAATTTAAAAAACTTTATCATCTTTATACAAAATATAGTGATGATATTGAATCAGCATACCCAAAGGTCAAATACAATGTTACTGGATACAATTTAAGAGGGCTTGTAAAGGATAATAGTTTATTTTTGAATAAGTTGTTTTGCGGTGCAGAAGGGACTTTAGGTATTGCAACAAAACTCAAGTTTAGAATTATACCAAAACCTACTTTTGATGGTTTAGTTGTAGCGTATTTTGATGATATTATTTCAAGTGCAAAAGCTGTGCAAATGATACTTCCTATGAAACCGAGTGGCATCGAAATTATGGATAAATCTTTGCTTAAAATTGCAAAGGAAAACGATGAGCAGTTGAAAGATAAAATTCCTGATGGTGTGGATAATGTTTTGTTAATTGAGTTTGATTCTTATGATAAAGATGAAGTGGAGATGCTGGCTAAAAATGCCAAAGATTTGATAGATAGAGAGGGGTTGACAAACAGCTCTTTTCTTGCCGTCAGCCAGGAAGAAAAGGATAAGTTTTGGGCTATAAGAAAAGCTGCAGTGCCAATATTGTATAAGTTAAAAGGGGAAAAGAAGATTTTGGCACTAATTGAGGATGCGGCTGTCCCTACTGATAAATTGGTGGAATATTTTCAAGGTTTATATGGTTTATTGGAAAAACATAAAATTGATTTTGTAATCTATGGACACATTGCTAAAGGTCTTTTGCACACAAGACCTCTTTTAAATTTGAAAGATCCACATGATATTGATTATTTAAAAATATTAACTGATGAAGTTTTCGAGCTTGTTAATTCTTTGGGTGGCGCAATATCAGGAGAGCATGGGGATGGAAGAATTAGAAGTTATTATGTTTCAAAACAGTATCCAAAAATTTATCCTCTGTTTAAAACTGTAAAATCAATTCTTGATGAAGGGAATATTTTAAATCCTGAAATAATAACTAACTCTGACCCTTATCAAATGAAAAAGTTTTTAAGGTTTGGTAAAGATTATAGAAGTAAAGATCTAACAGATAAATTGTTGGTGTGGGAAGAAGGGTTTGTTAATGAAGTGGAAAAGTGTCATGGATGTTCGAAATGTACAACAGTTACCACAGCAACAAGAATGTGCCCAATTTATAAATTTACAAGGGATGAAGCAGCTGCTCCAAAGGCAAAGGCAAACATTTTGAGGGCTTTGATTAGTGGAGCTATTGATGATAAATCATTATATGAGAGTGCCTTCCAATATGTGATAGATCATTGTGTAAATTGTGGAAGCTGTGAAAGGGAGTGTCCTTCAAATGTAAATATTCCTAAAATAGCTTTGGAAGCTAGAAGTCAATATGTAAAAAAATATGGAACGGATATTACAAAAAAATTGCTTGTGAATGTTGAATTAGCTGCAAGATATACAAGAAAAATATCCCCTTTATTGGCCAAAATTATGAAGCCAGGTATTAGCAGAAAGCTGAATGAACTGTTTACTGGTCTGGCTGAAGAGCGTGAGTTTATCGCGTTTGATACAAAATCTTTATTTGAGCAGGTAAATAGAGAAGTTGGAGCTGGTGAAAGCTCTGTGCTTTACTTTTCTGGTTGTTATGCAGGGTATATTGAGACAAATATCGGTTTATCAACGATTAAAGTGTTAGAAAAATTAGGTTTTAAGGTATTAGTTCCTGATCAACATTGTTGTGGTTTGCCAATGTTAACTAAGGGGATGGTAAATAAAGCTAGGAAAAGTGTTGAGAAGAATCTGAATAAATGGGGTAATCTGATAAAAGATGTGGATTATATTGTTGTGTCTTGCTCATCTTGTGGGCTTTCGCTGATGAAAGAGTGGGGTTATTTACTAAATAATGATGAAATTCATGAAATAAAAAATAAAATGGTGCATATAACCAAATTGATAAATGATAATATTGAGAAATTAAATTTTGAAAATGTTGATAAAAAGTTTGCTTATCACATGCCTTGCCATCTAAAAGTGCAAAAATATGCTAATAGCTCACTGGAGTTATTAAAAGGTAAGATTGGTTTGGATGTGGTTAATTTGAATTCACATTGTTGTGGAATAGCAGGAAGTTGGGGGATGAGTGCTGACAACTATGATTTGAGTATGGATATAGGTAGGGATTTGGCTCAAAAAATTTCTAAATCAGGTTGTGAAAGTGTATTGACAGATTGTCCAACATGTAGAATACAGATTGAGCATATCTCTGATAAGAAGGTATTACATCCAGTTGAGGTTGTTGCAGAATGTTTAAAAGATTAATTGTAGTTGTAATATTGATATGCTCTTTTTCTTTTGTGCATGCTGATGAGGATATTACAGATTATTTATTGGGTGTATCCGCTTTCAAAGATCATCTTTTTGATTTGTCAAAAGTTAGCTTAGAAGATTATTTAAAAAATGCAAAAGATGATAAAAAAATAATATTTTCTAAATATTTGCTGTATCAGATATATATGAAAGAAAAAAATTATACTCAAGCATCAAAACTGATAGATGACTTATTGCAGGTAGAAGATAAAAGGCTGGATTACAGCAAGATTAAGCAGGATAAAGTCTATATCTTATCTCAAAATGATTGTGAAAAAGGTAAAAGCTATTTGTTGGAAAATTTTAGTTTATATACTTTGAAAGGTTATCTCAAAACAGAATGCAATGTGGATAAAGCTATTTCTAATAAAGCGCTAAAAATAAAAATGAATTATGATTTGAGATTGACTTTGTTGGTTAAACTTAAAGATTTACCCAATGAAGCTGCTAAGCATTTTAAATATATTAATATCAAGAAAATGGATAAAAAGCTGAAGAAACATTTTGCTCTGTTTTTCTATAAAAATAAAATTTATGACATTTTTTGGGATATTTACAAAGTGTACAAAGATAGCGATATGGTAAATTTAGCTTTGGAAAGGGTATGGGAATTAAAAAATTATAATTCTTTTTTGAAAAGCTTTGAAATAAATAGAAAAAAATATAAAGTTTCAAATATTAATTATTGTAGAGCTTATAATGCACAAAAAAGATTGGGGCTATCTGTTGACTGCGATTTGATAGATAAATGTTTTGATAGAAAGGGTGAAGAATATTTTGATGTTTCTTTAGCATGTAGGCTTGAAAATGGTGATAAGAAAAGCTTTAAACAAAGCTATATTTTGTGGAGTAAAAAGTCAAAAGAAATAAAGTGTAAATATGGATACACTGCTTATAAGTATGATGCTGTATCGATTTCACAGTTAAAAGACTGCAAAAATAGATATGAGATTGCAGAAAATCTATTAGCGGATGAAAAGGCTAAAGAGATAATACTGATGCTGTCGGATGATAAAAGTGATGAAGCAGCTTATTACAAGGTGCTGGCTTATTTGCTGTTGAATGATTTGAAATCTGCAAAGGTTGTGTATAAGAAGATTAAAGATCCAAAAATTATTGAAAGACTTAAAGAGCTGATGAAATGAAGTTAAGGGTTGTTATTTTATTGTTGTTATTGATTGTAATTGCTGTTGCATCGATAATATTTTATCTTAAAAGTGAAACTTATAAATATTATAGAGAAGCAGAAAAACTTTATGAGCAAAAAAAGTATTATGAAGCCTACGAAAAAGTTTTAAAATCTTTGAGTTATTATAAATTTAATAAAAAATCGTTAATACTAAAATCAAAAGTATATAAAATTATTAAAGCTGAAAATGATTTTAAAACAGCAAAAAAGTTTTATCAAGAAGCTAAAAAAGCATATTTTATAGAGGATTATGAAACTGCTAAAGATAGAATTGCCAGAGCGTATGAACTTTTGATAAATATCCCTCCAGATGTGCCTATTAAAGAAGAAGTTGATAAGCTTTTGAAGGAATTAAATTTTGAGATTTCAAAATATGAGAAAATTATACCACAAAAATACATTGATAAAGCTCTTACTTTATCTGCAAAAGGTGATTATATAGGTGCTTATGAGTATTTGGAAAAATTAGGTGTAGAAGATGAAAGAGTAAAAAAATTAAAGATGGATTTTGCATATAAAATAGGGGAAGAAAGATTTATATATATTATGTCCCATAAGGGGAGTGAGGATAAAACATATATTAACGATGCTATTTACTGGTTGTCTAAGGTAGATAAAACCCATCCGAAGTATCAGGAAGCACAAAAAGAATTGAAAATTTTGAACAGTTTATTATTAAATAACCAAAAAATGGAGGCTAAATGAAGCTTTTTATAAAAACCTTTGGTTGTCAAATGAATGAATATGATTCTGAAAGGATTGCTGCAGTATTTGAGGAAAGAGGCTATTTTTTGACTGAAAATGTTGAAAGTGCTGATTTTGCTGTTATAAATACTTGTAGTGTAAGAGAAAAACCTTATCATAAAGTTGAAAGTGAACTGGGTAGATTAAAAAAAATAAAATTAAAAAATCCAAATTTTAAGATTGCTGTTTGTGGGTGTGTAGCACAGCAAGATGGAGAAAAGTTTCTCGAAAGGTTTGATTATGTAGATTTGGTTTTTGGGACATCTGCTATAAGTAGATTGCATTCATTAATCGATTTGGTGGAGCAAGGGGAGCGAATTTGTGATACCAATGAAGGTGAAGATGAGTTAACTATCCCTGTTTTTTCAAGGAGCAAACAGGTTTCCGCTTTTGTAACAATAATGAAAGGGTGTGATAATTTTTGTTCTTATTGTATTGTTCCTTATGTTCGTGGAAGAGAAAAGAGTAGAAAACCATCTGAAATTTTGGATGAAATAAAATATTTGGTAGATAATGGTGTCAAAGAAGTTACTCTGCTTGGTCAGAATGTAAATTCTTATGGTAAGGGTTTGGATGAAAAGATTAATTTCCCTCAACTTTTATATCTTGTAAATGATATAAATGGTTTGGAGAGGATTAGATTTGTAACTTCTCATCCAAAAGATTTTGATGATGAGTTAATTTTTGCCATGAGAGATTTACATAAGGTGTGTGAATATCTCCATTTGCCGTTGCAGGCTGGTTCAAATAAAATTTTAAAGCTGATGAACAGAAAATATACTTATGAAGAATATAAAGAAAAGGTATTTAAAGCAAAAGAGCTTATCCCTTCTTTGGCACTTTCTTCTGATTTTATTGTAGGTTTTCCTGGCGAAGAAGATGATGACTTTGAGCAGACATTAAAAGCTATTAGTGAGATTAAATATGAATCAATCTTTGCATTTAAATATTCTCCAAGACCAAAAACTAAGGCAAGCAGTTTTGATGATAATGTTAGTGATGAAGAAAAGAGCAGGAGATTGAATGAATTGCTTAACTTACAATCTAAAATTACTGAAAAGATAAATAAATCTTATGTGGGCAAGATTCAAGAAGTTTTGATTGAAGGTAAAAGTAAAAAAGATGAAAATCAATTTTCTGGCAGAAATAGGCAAAATAAGGTTGTAAATATTTTATCAAATCATAAATTAAATATAGGTGATATTGTAAAAGTTGAAATAGTTGAGGCTAAGAAAAATTCATTATTAGCTAAAGTGTTAGAATATGTTGGGAGGTAATTTTTAATGAAAGAAGCAACTGTTAAATGTGTAGTTAAAGATCCTTTAACTTCAAGATATATCTTAATTCTTGAAACGATGGATGGGTATTATTTACCTATCAAAATAGGTGTTTTTGAGGCTGAAGCTATTTATACAGAATTAAATAGTATTGTCCCTCCACGACCTATGACTTATGATTTTATTTCAGGTATTTTAGCCGCTTTAGAAAATGTCAAAGTAGAAAAAGTTATAATAGAAGATTATGATGATGGTATTTTTAAAGCTTCTTTGTATTTATTGAACGGTGAAAGCGTAAAATGTATTGATTGTAGGCCATCTGATGCTATTGCTTTATCACTTAGGACAAAGTCTCCTGTGTTTATTGAAGATGTTGTTTTAACTAAATGTAAATGCTTTACAAAAGATTGTATCAAGAAAGAAAATGTAGATTTATTAGAAGAGATTATTACTGACCAGGGTACGACTTTTTGGGATGTATAAGGTTTCTTCATTTAGCTGATTTACATTTAGGACGCCCTTTAGATTTTTTAAAAGAGTATGATTCATATTATATTTATTCAAATTTCTTAAATAACATTAGTGAGATTATCGAAAAAGAAAATATTGATTTTGTTTTACTATGTGGTGATATTTTTAATAATAATTATATCGAATATAGATATAGATTACTATTTAAAAAACTAATTAAACAAAATTCTCATATTAATTTTTATTATATAGCTGGGAATCATGATTTATATTCTAAAACCTTTTTGTCTTTTATTTTATCGGAACCAAACTTTAAAGTATTTGATAATGAAGGTATAAATTCTTTTGCAGAGGGCGATATAAAAATATATGGATGTTCTTTTGATTATAAAAACCCTTCTAAAAATCCATATAATAATTTGGACAAAGATTACTTTTATAAAAATTCTGTTGTTTTGATGCATTGTAATCTGGTCGATCTAGTTAGTGATCATGAAAATTATTTCCCTATTTCCATAGATCAATTGAGTAAATTTGAGGCTAACTGTTATTTTGCTTTGGGGCATATACATAACTATTTTTTACATGAGTTTGATAATAAAATTGTCTCATATCCTGGCTCACCTTTGCCAGTTAGAAAAAATGAGGTGGGGCAAAGATATGTAAATATAGTAGAATGTGAAAATGAGAAATTTGCCGTTAAAAAGCACCCTTTAAATTTTTATATTGATGAAAAGGTGTTAAATGTAAATACTCATTTTAATTTTAATGATGTAGAAACCTTGTTAATGGATTTGGAGAATGATAATTTATTTTACAAAGTTATATTTACAGGGGAAATTAATGCAGATGTTTACGAAAATTTGATTTTGAATAAAAGTGAACTGCTCGATAATCTGCAAAATATCGTTGATATTGATATAGACAGTTTGATAGTTAAAGCCGAAAGTGAAGAGCTTAACACACCTTTTTACAAAATATTAGAAGAGGAATTTAGGAAATTTGAATTTAGCATAAATGATAAATTGAGAAAAGTTATAAATAAGTATGATTTAGATGTTAATATCGAGAAAGTAAAAAAGAAGGCTTTTAATTTGCTGATATCGAGGTTGATGAAATAGTGTTTATTGGTAAGCTAAGTGCCAAAGTAGATAATGTATTCGATATTGAATTTAGTTTTGATAAGGGTTTAAATGTTATATTTGGTGCAAATGAATCAGGGAAAACTACACTTTTAAATCTTTTTAGATATTTGTTTTACCCTTTTGAAAAAAATGCAAAACCATGGTTTATCGAGTTTATAACAGCAAAAGCTGATTTTGAAATAAATAGCTCAAAATGTGAAATTTATATCGAAAAATCAAATGTAAAAGTGCTTCCTGATGATTTAATTTTAAAAAATATACAAAGTAAGGTGGATTATCTTACTTTTAAAAACAGTTTTTCGGTAAATATTGAAGAATTAATATCATTTGATTATCTAACCCATTTAGATAGTAAAAAAGATTTTTTATTGCAGGCTACAGGCTTAAAGGATTTTTTAAAAGTTTCAACAATAAAGAAAGATTTGGAAAAAATAATAGGCTCTTTATTTAAAGAGAGAGGTAAAAATCCTAAAATAAATAGTTTGTTGCTCGAGTGTGCAAAATTAGAAAAAGAGATACAGGAGTTAAAAAGTCGTATAGCTGATTTTGATGAAGAATATGCTTTATTAAATACTTTAGAAAGGGAAATTAATACATATAAGAATGAAATTTATAAATTGAAAAAAGATTTAGAGTCAAAAAAGGAGCTTTTAGCACCATTTGACTACTATTTAGATACAAAATATCTTGAAGAGAGAATTGTTAGTTTAAAAAAATCAGTTTTAGTTAGCGAAAAAGATTACTTAAAAGTAGAAAAACTCTATCAAGAATTGGAAGATATAGATAGAGATCTCAATAATATTGAAATCGAAATTTCTACTTTAAACGAGCTCATAGAAAAAAATAGCCTTATGGTAGATGAAAAGAAACTTTTAGAGATGGTTAATTTACAAGCAGAAATAGGTGATTTTAATGAAGCTGAACTAAAAGATAAATTTGATGAACTTAAACACAAAAAAGATTTTGAAGACCTTCCATCCAAGGATGAACTATTAAAATTAATAAAGCAAAGGGATAATGGGTTTGCCAAATTAAACGAGATTGAAAAAAATATTAATCTAAATTTGAAAAATGTAAAGATGAATAGATTAATAATAGTTGTATTAGTTTTATTGGCAGTTTTATCAGTATTTTTTACTAAAGATAATAATTGGCTTAAAATAGGGTTTGTATTTATTTTTACATCAATAATATCGTTTCTTTTCTATAAAAACAGATTGGTAAATAAAGAAACAAAAGATTTATTAAATGAATGCAACCAAGTCAAAAATACAATAAAAAATGCTGAAGATGAAATATCTAAATATGGTTTTGATGAGAAAAAAGAGATTTTAGAATTATTAAATGATTTGGAAAATAGGAAAAAAATTTTGGATGAGATTGAGAAAGTAAATGTAAAGCTTGATAAATTTAAAAAGTTTAAACAACTGTCTTTGGAGCTAAATATAGATTTGGAAAAATCTGATTTTAATTCGGTTATAAAAACATTATTAGCTCAATCAAATTATAAGCAGAAGTTAGAAACTGATAGGAAAATTTTGATGGAAAAAAGGAGTAGATTACAAATTAGAAAAGATTGGTTGAAAGAAGAGTTAAATGATATTTTTAAAATATTAAATGTAAAATCAGTAGATGAAATTAAAGAAGGGTTTGAGCACAAAAAAGAGCTCTTAAAGATGGAGGAGGAATTTAAAGCAAGACAACATAAATTTGAAAGTCTATTTGGAATAACTTTTATTGAATATATGAAAAAGATTGAAGGGGTTGATAAATACTATTTAGAAAGTGAGATAAAGGGAATAGATCAAAAAATTATAACTAATCAGGAAAAAGTTGAGGAATTATTAAAGTCTAAATCTGAAATTGAAGGTAAACTAAATGTTTTTATAGATAAAACCGATTTGAGTGAGAAAGAGGAAAGATTGGAAAGATTAAAAAATATGCTCAGTGAAAATATAAATTTGTATCTGGAATATTTAGGTGCTTATTCTATTCTGGATAATACATTAAAGCGTTTTGAAAAGGAATATCAACCTGAAATATTAAAGAGTGCATCTAATTATTTCTCAAGTTTTACTAAAAATAGATATGAGAAAATCATAACAGATTATAGCGGGCACTATTTTATAGAGGATTTGAATTATCAAATAAAAGATATCAGTCAATTATCAACAGGGACAAGGGATCAGCTATTTTTGGCTTTAAGGCTTGCATTTATTGACTTTATAGATGACGAGTTCAAGTTACCGCTATTTTTTGATGAAGTTACTGCTAATTTTGATGAGGAAAGAGAAAATTTATTTATTGAAACTTTAAAAGAGATATCTAAATATCGTCAAATCTTCTTATTTACATGTAAAGAATCACTTATGAACAAGTTTTATGGTGAAGTTTTGAGAATCACTTAGTAGAGGCATTAAATTTATTTATTTCTTTATCAATTAATTGAGTAAATATTAATGAGATTAGACTTAAGATTGCACCCATAATAAAAGATATTTTATAACTTATACTCCATAAAATACCACCAATAACAGGAAAGATAACTGCTGCAATGTGATTTATAGTAAAACCAACAGCCATACTTGGCGCAATGTCTTTTGGGTCAGCTATTTTTTGAAAAAAGGTTCTGATAGCTATTGCAAAATTAAAGAATATGTGATCGAGCACATACATAAATCCTACAACAAGTTTTGAGTTTGAATATGCATAAGCAAGGAATATAAATATAAGTGAGAAATATTCTAAACTTAAGACTTTTCTTTCACCAAATTTATTTATTGCCTTTCCTATTAATGGGTTTAAAAAATAGTTTATTAGATTATTCAAAACGAAAAGTGCAGAAATTTCAACAACTGAGTAATGAAATTTTTTTACAAGCAAGAAAACAGAAAAGGCAACAAATATTTGTCTTCTTGCTCCTGCAAATAAGGTAAGAGTATAAAATAACCAATATTTTTTTCTGAATATCATCTTTTTTCGCTGGACAGGTAGGTCTTTTCTTGTGGGATCAAAAAATAAAGTAGATAAACCTAAAAGTATTATAGTTAAACCAATAGCTAAAAAAATAGTTTTATAAGAAAAATATCTTGCAATAATAAATAGTAAGACACCAATTGCTATATTTGTTAGAGATGCTATGGATCTGAGTTTTGCAAAAACAAGTGGTGATTCTGATGTGGAAAAATATTGTAATGTCAATGATTGATTAAGGGTTTCAAAATAATGAAAACCAAAAGACATGATTATAGTAGTTAATATAATTCCGTAAAATGTAGGAAGATACCCTGTCAATGCAATACCAATACCTAAAATTATAATTGAATAAGAAGCGAGTCTATGTTCTGCAAAAATTAATAAAAGATAAATTATCAATAACGCTAAAAATCCTGGGATTTCTCTAACAGCCTGAATTATCCCGATTTGAAAACCATTGAGATTAGCTACTTCAACAGCAAAATTATTAAATAGAGTTCTCCACCCCTGCAGGCCTGAATAAGCTGCTAAAGTGAGTAGCAGCAAAAAAATATACATTTTTAGACTTTCTTTTGAAAAACCTAATTTATGCATGCCAGCAAAAATATTACTTTTAGTTCAGTTGTCAACAAAAAATTGACTTATATTTATATATAAAATATGATTAATTATGTTTTATGAGTTTATTATTTATATTTTTTATGGTTTGTCTTTTTTTGTATTAGGTTTTTCCATATTATTAAAAGATAAAAGTTTTAGTAAATTGGATTTTCTTTACGATTTAAACTATTTAGCTATTTTTGCAATTATACATGGCTTTCATGAGTGGATCGAGCTATATCTGTTTTTTAATATGAAATTTATGATTAATCAAGAATTGCAAAAATGGTATGTTTTTAAATATCTTTTATTGTATTTGTCATATTCATTTTTATTGATATTTGCAGTAAAGCTTTTTTTGTATCTTTTGAAAATTAACTTAAATAGAAAAAAAAACTACATTATTAATTTTATTAATATTGTTTTTGGGATTTGCTATTTATAATTTATCTCTTTATTTTGACAGTGAATTTTTAATAAGATTATTTTTGGGGTTTTCTGCAGCTTTTTTGAGTGGAATTTCAATGTTTATAATTTCGATAAATTATAAAAAGAGCCTGTATGATGCGTATTATAATTTAAGAATATGTGGAATTTTATTTATTATTTATTCATTGGTAGGTGGGTTGTTCTCCACAGATAGTAAAATAGGCTTATTTAATGTGATTGTGTATAGGAGTTTTGTTGCTATTTTGATTTTTTTCTTTTTATTTAGGTTTTTAAAAATTTTTGATATTGAATTTATTAAAAAGGTTGAGCAAAAGCTTAAGAATATAGCCTTAAATGAAAGATTAACTTCTTTGGGAAGGTTGGCTATGGGGATTGCACATGAAATAAATACACCCTTGACAAATGCATCATTAACATTGGAGCTGATTAGAAAAAAAGTCCCTCAAGATTCTAAGTTACTTGATAAATTGTGTATGCTTGAGGCAAATATTGATAGAGCTTCACTTATTGCTAAGGAACTATTGTTATTTTCTAAAAATGATAATTTAAAGTTTCAAAATGTAAATATAGATAGTATCGTTAATAACTCATTAATATTTATAGGTAATCATAAAAGGAAGAAACAAATCAAAATTTTTGTTAAAGAGGATTGTAATTTTGAGTGTATCCCTCATAAAATAGAGGAATTAATTATAAACCTGATTTTGAATGCTTTTGATGCTATTGATGATAATGGCTTAATTGAAGTTATTGCATATTGTGATAAGGAGAATGTTTTTATAGAGATTGTAGATAATGGTACGGGAATTCCTCAAGATATTTTAGATAAGATTTTTGATCCATTTTTTACTACAAAAGGGCCTAATTTAGGTACTGGTATGGGATTGTATATTTGTTATAATATTGCTAAACTCCATAATGGAGAAATAAAAGTTGAATCTGAGGTTGGAAAAGGAACAATAGTTAGGGTTAGGTTACCGAGGAAACAAAGATGAATAAAATATTGATTTTAGATGATGATGAACAATTGCTTAATAATTTAAAAGAATTATTTGAAGATCAAGATTTTACAGTATTTACATGTTCTGATCCTGATAAAGCATTAGAAATATTAGAATATGAAAATCCAAAGGTGTTATTGTTAGATTATTTAATGCCTCAAATAGATGGTGTAAATTTTGTGAAAAGGATAAGAACAACAGATAAGTTAATAAGGATAATTCTAATGACTGCATTTCCAACTTATGATTTAGCAGTAGATGCAATTAAAAATGGGGCGAATGATTTTATTGCAAAGCCTTTTAAATTTGATGAACTTTTAGTCAAGATAATGAAAACATTGGAAGAGTTAAAATTTATAAATAAAGAATGTATGTGTTATGAATTAGATGAAATTTTGTATTGTCTTTCAAATAATATTAGGCGAAATATTGTGCAATTGTTGCTTAAAGAAAAACGGATGAAATTTATGGAAATTGTTAGAAAATTAGATTTTAGTGATCATACAAAGTTGAATTTTCATCTAAAGATACTATTAAAAAATAATTTAATAATTAAACAAGATGGGTATTATTTAATAACTGAAACAGGGATAAAAGCTTTAAAGTGTATTCAGGAAATAATTGATTAATATATATGTGAATTTTATTTCACAAAAATACTAACAAGAGAAATACTCTTATCTGGATTTCCTTTACATATCATAAGATATTATTAGCATGGGTAGTTCCAAAAAATAAAAGGAGGTATTTATGAAACGGGTTATTTTTTTTATTTTTAGTTTTTTGCTAATTTTTTCTCTTTTGGGTTTTGCTTCAGAAAAGAAAAAAGGGGTAGGGTATGTAGGCTCAGAAGTTTGTAAATCCTGTCATGAGGAGATCTATAATCTGTTTGTAGAATCTGGCCATCCATACAAATTGAGAAAAGCTGAACTTGCTAAAAAAGCTGGCTTGCCATTACCTAAAGGTTATACTTGGGATGATATTTCTTATGTGATTGGTGGTAAGACAAAGAAAGCTCGTTATATAGGATTGGATGGTTATATTATAACAACAGATAAAAAAGGGAATAAAATGAAAACTCAATATAATCTTGAAGATGGATCATGGGCATATTATCATGCAGGAGAAATAAAGCCTTATAAGTGTGGCCCTTGTCATATGACAAACTATTCGCCTGAAGGGCATCAAGATGGAAAACCTGGTATGATAGGTACATGGTCATTAGATGGGATTCAGTGTGAAGAGTGTCACGGCCCTGCATCTGCACATATAGAAAATCCTAAAGTGGCAAAACTTACAGTAGATAAAAGTGCAAAGGCTTGTGGTAAGTGCCATATTAGAGGCTCAGCGGATAAGATACCAGCTAGTAAAGGATTTATCAGACATCATGAACAGTATAATGAATTGTTAGCTGGTGCACATAAAGATTTGACTTGTGTTGAATGTCATGATCCTCATGCAAAAGCTGCTGTTAGCATAAAAACTAAATGTGCAGATTGTCATGATGATGTAGCATCAAAATTTGCTAAAACTGTTCATGGTAAAAATCAGGTCGATTGTATTAGCTGTCACATGCCAAAAGCAGCAAAATCTGCAATCAAAAAGGCTAAATATGTAGGTGATGTTAGATCTCATCTTTTCAAAATTAACACATCTGCAAATTATAATATGTTCACAAAAGATGGTAAATTTGCTAAAAGCGAATTATCATTAGAGTTTTCTTGTTTAATTCCAGGTTGCCATGCTGGAGAAACTAAAGATTGGGCAGCTAGAAAAGCAAAAATGATACATTAATGGTATATAAAACCCCCCTTTTATAAAGGGGGGTTTTAATTTATTTTTTCAACAATAAAAAATAAGAAATCAAAAGTAAAATTTCTTGACAAGAAACATTTTTTTATATATTAAGAGGGCTCGAATTAAATATTGGGGCGTAGCCAAGCTGGCAAGGCAGCGGACTTTGGATCCGCCATTCGCAGGTTCGAATCCTGCCGCCCCAGCTTAATTATTTTATGAGAAAATTACCTGAAATAAAAACCTTAGTAATTAAAATCGGAAGCAATCTTTTAACTAACAATAGTCGTTATATTGATAAATCATATATTTATTCACTCGCTGAAGTAATTTCTGATCTTAAAAAAAGTATTAAAAATATTTTAATTGTTAGTTCTGGTGCAATAGCTGCAGGGATGCAACAGCTTGGCTTAAGTGTAAAACCAAAGGATATATCTGTCAGGCAGGCATGTGCAGCAATAGGTCAGCCTAAGTTGATACAATTTTATGAAGATGCTTTTGAAAAATTTAGAATAAAAGTTGCACAAATATTAATAACTAAAGATGATTTTGCAAATAGAAGAAGGTATCTAAATGCAAAATATACTATTAGGGAGTTGTTCAAAAATAATGTGATTCCGATTGTAAATGAAAATGATACAGTTGTTATAGAAGAAATAAAATTTGTTGATACCTTTGGAGATAATGATAATTTATCTGCATTAATATCTGGTTTGATCGGTGCTGAGCTGTTGCTAATTTTGTCTGATGTAGATGGTTTTTTTTCTAAAGACCCAACAAAGTTTCCTGATGCTGAACTTATAAAAGAGATTAAGTATTTTGATAGTAAGTTATTGAATATGGCAGGGGATTCTATTTCTAATGTTGGAACTGGTGGGATGAAGTCGAAGATTATGGCTGCCAAAAAAGCTCTTAATGCAGGTTGTTATGTAGGTATAATAAATGGAAAAAGTCCTGAAAATATTATAAAATTTATAAATGGTGAGGAGATAGGTACTTATTTTTCTCATTTAGAAGACCCTTTAAAAAAGAGAAAATTATGGATTGCTTATGCAACAATCCCAAAAGGGGATATAGTGGTCGATGATGGAGCTAAAAATGCTTTGATAGTAAAAAAGACTTCTTTACTACCCAGTGGTATATTGGAAGTTAAAGGGAAGTTTAATATTGGTGATATAGTAAAGGTTGTTGATAAAAATGGGGTTGAAATAGGTAGAGGCAAAGTGAGGTATAATTATCAAGAAGTTGATAAAATTAGAGGGAAAAAAACATCGGAAATAGTTGATATTTTAGGATATAAAATTAGTGATGAAGTTATACATAGAGATGATTTCGTTTTAGCAGATTTTTTGGAGGGTTAAAGTGGATTTTATAGCTGATTTAGAAAAGGTAAAAAAAGCATCGTATCAATTAATGTATCTTGAAAGTGCAAAAAAGAATGAAATTTTGAAAATGATTGCAGAAATGATTGATAAGTCCAGAGATATTATAAAAAATGAGAATCAGATCGATTTGGAGTTCGGACAAAAGGCTGGTCTAAGTGGCGCTTTGCTTGATAGATTATTGCTGGATGATAAAAGAATAGATTCTATGATTAAAGGGGTTATGGAGATTGTTGGACAAGATGACCCTGTGGGAGTTGTTGAGAAAGGTTATAAAAGACCAAATGGGTTGAAAATTTATAAGGTTAGAGTGCCAATAGGGGTAGTGGGCATAATTTATGAATCAAGACCAAATGTTACTGTAGATGCAGCTGCTTTGTGCATAAAATCCGGTAATGCTACTGTATTAAGGGGAGGGAAAGAGGCTTTAAGGTCAAATAAGATTTTGGGTTCAATTATACAGGATGCGATAAAGAAATTAGGTGTGGATGAAAATATTGTTTATATTTTAGAAGACCCTGAAAGGAAATATATTTTAGATATGCTAAAAGCTAAAGATTATATTGATTTGATTGTGCCAAGGGGTGGTGAAGGGCTTATAAAATTTGTTACGGAAAATAGTTTGATACCTGTCGTTAAGCATGACAAAGGGGTTTGTCATGTTTATATAGATAAAGATGCATCGATAGATAAAGCTATAAACATTGCTATAAATGCAAAAGTGCAAAGACCAGGTGTATGCAATGCTATGGAAACATTGATTGTACATAAAGATATCGCAAATGAAGTTTTGCCAAAATTAAAGAGTGAGTATGAAAAATATGGTGTTGAACTTAGAGGTTGTGAAAAGGTTAGAAAAATTATTGATGTAAATCCAGCTGATGAAAAGGATTGGGAGGCAGAATATTTAGATTTGATTTTATCAATAAAAGTTGTTGATGATGTTTATGAGGCTATATGGCATATAAATAAATATGGATCTTCACATTCTGAGTCCATAGTTACAGAAAATTATACTACAGCCCAACTTTTTTTAGATAGGGTTGATGCTGCTGCAGTCTATGTAAATGCTTCCACAAGATTTACTGATGGTGGTGAATTTGGATTGGGGGCTGAGATAGGTATCAGTACTCAAAAGTTGCATTGCAGAGGTCCAATGGGGGCTTATGATTTGACTACTACAAAATACATAATTTATGGCAACGGTCATATTAGAGAGTAGAGGCTAATATTTTGAGAATAGTTTTATTTGGTGGGACTTTTAACCCTATTCATAACGGTCATTTGGAACTTGCAAAGAGAGTTTATAAAGATTTTAATGTTGATAAATTTTACTTTATTCCTGCAAAAATACCACCACATAAAAATCTTGGGCTTGTTGAGCCAGAAAAGAGATTTGAAATGGTTAAATTAGCGCTGACATGTTGCCTTAAAGGGAATTTTTATGTTTCAGATTATGAATTGAAATCTGATGAAATTTCTTATACTTTTAATACATTGCGTTATTTTAGAAAAAAGTATAAAGATGATTACCTTTATTTTCTAACAGGTAGTGATATCTTTGCAACAATTGAAACATGGCAAAATTGGGATAAATTATTTGATTTGGCTAATTTTATAGTAGCAAACAGGAAAGAGATGCCTTTTAATACAATGCTAAAAAAAATCCCTGATGAATTAAAAAAGAGAATTGTTTATTTTCCGAAATTTGACGATAAAAAATATGGTAATATTATTTTGTATGAAATTGAAGAGATCCCAATTTCAAGCACTGAGATTAGAGAAAAATTTTTGGATGGTTCAATTTTTAATTACTTACCAGATGTTGTAATCAATTATATTAAAGAAAATAAATTATATCAGGAGGTGTGATGGAAACTTTAAAATTAATCTATAAAGTGTTGGATAATAAGAAAGGTGAAAACATAGTAATTTATAATATTCAAACAGTTTCAACAATTGCAGATTATATGATTATATGTACATGTACATCTGAAGTTCATTTGGAAGCTGTTGCTGATGAGCTTTTATATGTAATGAAGCATGAAAAAAATTTGTTGCCAATAGCCGTAGATGGTCTTGGTAGATCAAGATGGGTTTGTATAGATTTTGGTGATGTGATAATTCATCTAATGACTGATGATACAAGAAAATTTTATGATTTAGAATCTATTTGGGGTGATTGTGATAGGATATCAATAGCAAATGAGGTAAATAGTGGGAACAATTAGACAGGAGATAATAGATAAATTAAAAGAGGGTTATTTTACTGTTAAAGAGCTTTCTAAGATATTATCTCTTCCTGAAAAAGAGATTATAGAACATTTGAAAGAGATTTCAAAAGGGAGAGTAAAAATTCAGGTTAAAAATCCTGTTTGTAAAAAATGTGGTTTTAAGTTTACAAATTTAAAACATTTTAAAAAGCCATCTAAATGTCCAAGTTGCAAGTCAACATTTATTAGTGAACCGGAGTTTAAGATTTAGCAATGATAGTGGCACTATTTGAGCCAGAAATACCTTATAATACGGGAAATATCGCTCGACTATGTGCAATAACTGGGATTAAACTATTACTTGTTGGTAGGCTCGGATTTACCATTTCGGATAAATATCTAAAAAGAGCTGGAATGGATTATTGGAATTATCTTGACTGGTGTTGGATTAAAACTATTGAAAGTTTTTTTGTAGAATATGAAGAATTGACATATAACTATTACTTTATTTCAAAATTTGGGAAAAAATATTATAATAAAATAATAGATTCAAATTCTTTTTCTTTTGATAAAACGATACTTATTTTTGGTAATGAGTCCTATGGTTTGAGAGAAGATATCAGAAAAAAGTATGAAGATAGACTTTATAGAATTCCGATGAAAGAGGGGATGAGAAGCTTGAATTTATCAAACTCTGTTGCTATTGTAGTTTATCATATTTTGGAAAAACTTGGGTTTGATGGACTTACTTAGAAGATATTTCAAATATTTTGAAACTTATGAGATTTTACTCTTTTTGTTAATATTTTTGTTATTTATTTTTGGGTCACTGATTTTTGTTGATTATAAAAGTAATTCAAAATTATTGTATTTCGCATATTCATATCAAAATTCTTTATTAGATGAAGTTAAGAAAAATATTGATGATTTATATGTAAAATTTCTTTTGGATGCGAAAGAAATTTCAAAACAAATTGATGCAGGTGAACAAGTCAAAGAAAAAAATATTATTATTACTAAAAAAAATTCAGTTTATTACGATTCTACCGGGAAAGTAATATTAGATTTAATCAATACTTTGAAGGAAGTAGATGATCGTCAAATAATATTTATTGGTGAAATTCCATATTTATTTTTTCATGTAAAAGATGAATATAATGATTATGACATTTTTAAAATTTATAATTTAAAAGAAATTGTAAGACTTGTCATACCTAAAAACTTCAATTTTGTTATTAGAAAAGGGGAAGATGTATTTTATAGTAGTGATAAAATATTTGATGAAAAATTTTTTCAAAAAGGGGACTTTATCTATAGTTTTGCCAATAGAGACTATATAGTTTCGGAAGCAAGTCTATTTAAAAACACTTCAATTTATATATTTTCAGAGAAAATCAGCTATTTTCGTATTTTGAATAAAATGGAAAGGGTTTCTATTGAGGATATTTTTGTTGGTATTTTGTTTATCCTGGTTTTAATTTTAATAAGATATTATGCGGGTAAATTTTATTACGAAAGAGAAGAGATTGAACAACTTTTTGAAATCGAGCATGAAAAGTTTGAAAGTATCGTAAAAGCATTGGGAGAAGGTGTTGCATTGATAAATAGTAATTATGAGTGTGTTTGGGCAAATAGTATAATAAAAGGTTATTCACAAAAGGGGAGTGTTACTGAATGCTATAAAATAATTTGGAATGAGGAGAAGGTTTGCAAAGAGTGCAAAATGCAAAGTGTTATTGAGAATAAAAAGATAGAATCGTTTAGAAAAGAGTATAAATCTGAAAATAATATTCATTATTTTGATGTTATTTTATCGCCTTTGTTAGATCAAAACAATAATGTTATTGCTGTGGTTGAGCTTATAAGGGATATTACTGATATAATAACTTTGCAGTTGCAGGTTCAGGAAAATGAGAATTATTTAAGAAATATTTTAGAAAATATACCTGATGCGATAATTACATTTGATAATAATTTTAGAATTTTAACAGGTAATAAAAGAGCTTATGAATTGTTTGGAGATGATATTGTAGGTAAAAATATAAAACTTTATCTTAAAAATGAAAATATGTGGAAAAGGGTTAATGATGAGAATATAATAGAAAATTTTGATACTTATATTGAGAATGATATAAATATCCCAGTTAGATTATCGATTTTAAAACTAACAAATGATGATAATTTTCATTATTTGATGATTATTCGTGATATGACAAAGATTAGGGAGCTCGAATCAAAATTGATTGAAAGGGAAAAATTATCTGCACTTGGGCTGTTGGCAGGTGGTGTAGCTCATGAAATAAATAACCCACTTGTAGGTATTTTAAACTTTGCACAGCTTTTAGAGAGAAGATTGCCCGATGATAGTTATGAAAAAAAGCTTGTTAAGACAATTATTGAGGCAAGTAAGGATACCAAAAATATAGTGAGTAATTTGCTTGCATTTGCCAGACATAAAGATAGTGATATTTCTAATGTAGATATTAGGGATTCTTTAGATTTTGCAATAAAAATTTTGGGATCAAAAATTAAGGATAAAAAGGTTGTTGTAAATACAGATATTCAATGTGATACAACTATTAAAGCAAATAAAGGAAAATTACATCAATTACTTATAAATCTTATTTCAAATGCTATTGATGCCGTTGAAATAGGCGGCAAAGTTGATATAACATTTTATATGGAAAATGGAAGAAAAGTTTTAAAAGTTAGAGATAATGGCAAAGGGATACCTGAGGAGATTAGACAGAGAATATTTGATCCATTTTTTACAACAAAAGGGGTTGGCAAAGGCACAGGACTTGGTTTAGCTATTGTTAAAAGTATTGTGGATGAATATAATTGGAAAATTGAGGTAGAAAGTGAGTTGAACAATTACACTGAATTTGCAATTTATATTTAAATAATTGTATAAGGGGGGATGATGAATAAGATTTTGATAATAGATGATGAGAAATATACTTTAGATTTTTTCGAAGCACTTTTCTTGGATGATAATTCTATAAGAATTTATAAATTTCAATCTCCAATTGAAGCTTTGAAAAACCTTGATAAAATTATGCCTGATGTAGTTATCACTGATATATTGATGCCGGAGATGAGCGGATTGGATGTCCTTGATTATGTTTTGAAAGAATATCCAGATATGACAGTTGTTTTGATGACTGCCTATGCTTCAATAGAAAAGGCTGTGGAAGCGATTAAACGAGGTGCTTTTGATTTCATTACTAAACCGTTTGAAGATTTGGAGGAAATATCTGTTAGAATTAAAAAAGCTATAGAAAATAGTAAACTGAAAACTGAGGTAAAAATATTACAAAAAAATATCAGTGAGATATATGGTATCGAAAATATCATAGCAAAAAGCAAAAAGATGATGGATATTTTATCACTTGTTAAAAAAGTATCTAAAATAAATAGTAATATTTTGATTACTGGTGAATCTGGCACAGGTAAGGAATTGATAGCCAGATCAATTCATAATTTGAGTGATAGAAAAAATGAGAGATTTTTACCTGTTAATTGTGCTGCAATACCTGAAAATTTATATGAAAGCTTATTCTTTGGGTATGAAAAAGGTGCTTTTACTGGAGCTTATTCTACAAAGAAAGGGTATTTTGAAGAGGCAAACAATGGCACCATATTTTTAGATGAAATTACTGAAACTTCATTAAATTTTCAAGCTAAGCTGTTGAGAGTAATTCAAGAGCGAACCATAAAAAGATTAGGTTCTTCTGATTTAATAGACATAAATGTAAGAATCATTGCTGCGACAAATAAAAATTTAAAAGATGAAGTGGATAAGGGGAATTTTAGAGAGGATTTATATTACAGATTAAATGTAATTAATATTTATATACCACCTTTGAGGGAAAGGAAAGAGGATATCCCTTTGCTCATTGATTATTTTACTAAAAAATATGCTAAAGAATTTAATAAAAATATAAGGAATATTTCATCAGATTTTTATAAGTTTTGTTATGAATATGATTGGCCTGGAAATGTCAGAGAGCTTGAAAATGTTGTAGAGCGTTGTGTGGCACTTGAAGATTCTGATGTATTGACAATAAATTATATACCCGAAGAATTGAAAAAGACGAGAAAATTTATAAAAAGTTATAAAGAAGCTAAAGAGGATTTTGAACGGGAATATTTAAAACAATTACTAAATTTTACCAATAACAAGATTAGTGAAGCAGCTAAAATTGCTGGTATTGATACTTCTACTTTACATAGAAAGCTTAATAAATATTTAGGAAAATGAGAACTTTTTTTTTATCGGTTTTGTTTGTTATCTTTTTTTCTTTAAATCTTTATCCAGAAGTTTTTAGGTTAAGTCATGTTGTATCAGATGATAGCCCAAAGGGGCTTGCTGTTAAATATTTTAAAGAGCAAGTGGAAAAACATACTAAAGGTGTAGTAAAAATTGAAATTTTTTCAAATGGGGTGCTTTTTGATGATAGGGAAGCTTTAGGTGCTCTAAAAAAGGGTATAATACAGTTTGCTATACCAAGTTTTTCTAAGATTGCTGATGATGTCAAAGAGTTTCAGCTGTTTGACATCCCATATCTGTTTAAATCAATAGATCATATACACAGAACCTATGTGGGTTTTGTAGGCAATTATTTAAAAAAAAGGGCATTAGAGAAAGGTTATGTTGTATTGGCTTTTTGGGATAATGGTTTTAAGGTTATTACTACGAGGGATAAACCTATTTATAGACCAGTAGATCTCAAAGGGTTAAAAATAAGAACACAAGGGAGTTATATTATTAACAAATCATTATCTTTAACTGGTGCAATACCTATTACAAAACCTTTTAATGTGGTAGTTGATTATTTGAAATCGGGAGTTATTGATGGTCAGCAAAATACTTTTAGCAATATTTATACTCAGGGGTTTTATAAATATCAAAGATATCTGACAGTTACTAAAAACGGGTTTTTGGGTTATGCTTTTATTACAAGTAGAAAGTTTTGGAACTCATTATCAGATGAATACAAAGAGATTATTAAAGATGCAGTAGAATCAACGACAATTTATGAATATAAATTAGCAGAAGAGAAAAATATTGACAACTTTATGCGAATGAAAACTTTTTCTAATTTAAACATTTTAGTATTAGATGATCTGTTATTAAAAGAGTGGGAAGAGTATTATAAAGGGTATTATCCATATTTTTATGATGTAGTAAATGAAAATTTAATTAATGAGGTATTAAAATTAGAGTAAAAACATCAATAATATTACATTATTTATTTTATATATTCTTAACATTAAATATCATTAACCAATATATATATAAGTTTAAAATAATACATTTTTTTAATTATTTTGTACTAATTGCTATGTCAGTGGTAGCTATAAGTGGTGGCAAAATGTATTCTTATTCAGATGAAAAGGCAATACAATCTAAAATTATTAATGTTCTGTTTGTTGTATTATTTATAGGCTTTGTTTCTACAAATTATATTATATTAATATGTTTGATGATTTTATTAATAATATTAATTTCTTTGGGTAAGAAATGACTCTTGCTGTTTTAGCTTTACTTTTATTTACAGCTTTTGTATTGCGAATGAATGTTTTTAGTTTTCTCTTTTTAATTTCATTGTTTTTAGCTTTTAAAAATGGTTTGAGCTATGAGCAGATAAAGTATCTGATTTCTATTTCAGTAGAAAGGATAATTGGCTCAGAAGAGCTTATATCTATACCATTGTATATTTTTTTATCTTTGATTTTGATAAGATATGGAATATTTGATAGTGTATTAAAATTTCTGGGAAAAATTAAGTCAAACTTTTTGCGATTATTTTTAATATTATTTTCCTCAACGCTGTTTTTACCTTCTGCGGTTATTTCTAATAAACAGATAATTAGTTTTTTAAAAAGAAATAGTGACATGAAAAATGATGACATTTTAGTATTTAGCCATTTTTTCTCAATTTTTGCATTTGTTTCACCAATATCAATCCCTATCTTGGTATATTCTTTTTTATTAAAACTGTCTTTAAAATCTGTGTTTCTATATTTTTACTTGCTATCTTTTATTTTCTTTATTTTTGGCTATTTTTTGCTATTTAAAAATAAGGTTATCTTTTTTAAAAGGGGAAATTTTAAACTTCTGGATATAATATTTTTTACATTTTTATTTTTTATTTTTATATATATGATTTTTGTTCCATATTCTATTTTCGAAATAATGTTAGTGCTGATTATAATTACAATTTGTTATATTTTGATCAGTGGGAAATGGGATATGAAGATTAATCTTTTGATTATTAATGAGGTTTTAGAAAGAAGTGGAGTGATTATTTCTCTGCTTATTATGTTGTTTTTTATTAATATATTAATAGTTTATGGTGGGTATGATTATAGGCTTTCTAATCTTTTTTTGTCTATCTTTTCAGATAAGTATGTATTTATCATTATTTTACTATTAATTAGTTATATATTAATTCAGTTTTTAGACCCATTAGCAGTAATAATAATTTTATACCCTTTCTATAAAATTATAATTAATGAATTTAGTTTAAATAAGTATGTTTTTGGATTTGCATATTTATCCTTTGTTACATTGGGTTTTTTCAGTTTAATTGAAAATTTATTGATACAAAACTATATTGATAAATTAGGAATTGGAAAAAGTCGAGTTAATGAATTATTATTAAAAATAATGATTTATACTGGCTTATTTTCTATCATAACGATATATTTTGTATGAGGTTAATATGTTTAAATATGTTATTGATATTAAAGATTATGATGTAGTTATGGCTGATGAGGATTTGAATATGTATGCAGTTGAAGAAGAATTTGCTGGAGATAAAGTTATTGTTTTATATTCAGAGGAGAATTTGTCTTCGATTCTTAATGATAAAAATATTGAATTTTCTGAATATATTATTGATGATGATTGGGTTAACAAATGGAAAGAGTTTTTAAAAGAGGGGAAATTGACTGAAAATTATTTTTATACATTTGATTTTAATAAAAAAAATGAAAATACGATATTTATTAATCCATCGATGGCTTTTGGCACTGGTGATCACCCTACGACCAAAATTGCTGCAAGGTTATTAGAAGATGTAGTTGAAGAAAAAACTGTTTTGGAAGTGGGTTCAGGTAGTGGAATTTTATCAATTTTGGCAAGTAAATGCAAAGCAAAAAAGGTTTTTGCTTGTGATAACGATTTCGCTACATTTAATAATTTAGTAGAAAATTGTAATAATAATGATGTGAAAAATATTATATTTTGGTGTGGTTCAATAGATTCATTAAAAAAAGATTATAAAGTGGATGTAGTGGTGGCTAATATTATTAGTTCAATTTTAATAGAACTTATAAGTTTTTTTGAAGAAAAGGCTAAAGAATATATTATTTTATCAGGTATTCTTAAAGGGGAGAATGAATACTTTAAGCAGTTTATACCTTCAAATTTTTATATTGATAAAGAGCTGGAGATAGATGGTTGGTGGGGTGCGAGGTTAAGAAGATGTTTGCAGTGATTGGTGATGTTCATGGTTGTGTTAGGACTTTGGATAGGCTTTTAAATAGCTTGATTAAGAATTATAGTATTGATCAATATATATTTGTTGGGGATTTGATTGATAGAGGCAATTTTTCTAAAGATGTCTTAAATCTAGTAAAGGAGTTTTCATCAGCATATAAAACCACTTTTTTACTAGGAAATCATGAAGATATGATGATAGATTATTTTGAAGAAACTGGGAGATACAATGAATATGACTGGTTTTATAATGGTGGTAAGGCTACTTTGAGATCATTTGATGAAGATTTGTATAACCAACATCTGAGGGGTGTTGAGGTTAGAGATAAGTTTGTTAAGAAATATAAGGAATATCTGGAGTTTATTAAATCATTTGAGAAATTTATGATAATAAAAGGGGTTGAGAACTATTTTATTTCTCATGCAGGATGTCTCAATGCAGAGATTATTCCAAAGCTTCACTTAGATATTGTTACAGATAAAGAAAAAGAAATTCTTTTTCCATATATCTGGACAAGGGAAATAGATTTTTATGATAAAAAAATAGAAAATTATATTATTATTCATGGGCATACACCAGTTATGAAAATTGAAAAAGGTTATAGACCTTTTGTAAATAAGAATAATCTGGGTGAAATAATTTCTATCAATATTGATACTGGCTGTGTTTATGGATATTATTTATCAAGTGTAATTGTAGATGATAAAACTGGGGAATTTGATTTTGAGGTAATAGATTGCATCGATTAAATTCTTTATATTTAAACTTAGATAGATGTCAGCCTACAATTAAATTGACTGAAAATGAAGCTCATTATGTAAAAAATGTTTTAAGGTTGAGTTGTAATGATGAACTAATTCTTTATACAGAAAATTCTAAAGGTTTTTACAAAATTAAAAATGTTTCTAAAAAGTATGTTGAAATTGAGCTTATTAAAGAAAAAAAGTATGATTTCCCTTTTTATGAATTTATTGTGATTCAATCGCTGATGAAAAGGGAATATCTTGATACGGTAGTTGAAAAATATGGGGAGTTGGGGGTTACTAAAGTTATTCTTGTAAAATCTGAAAATAGTGTTGTCAAATTGGAAAATAAGACTTTGGAAAGATTAAGAAAATTATTGATAAATGGTGCAATGCAAGCAGGCTATAACTTTTTGCCAGAACTTTATTATTTCAAAGAATTAAAAGATATTATAGTAAATACTGATGAGAAAATATGTTTTTATGAAAAAGTAAAAGAGAAAAATTTGCCAGATCGTATAGCTAAATCTGTTGCAATTTTTATAGGACCTGAAGGTGGTTTTAGTGAAAGTGATTTGTTAATTTTGAAAGATAAAGGTTTTAATTTTTTATCACCAATAAATGGTATTTTAAAAGCTGAAACAGCTGGTGTAGTTTTTGCTGGTTTGATAAAAAGTTATCTTGATTGCGGTAAATATGTTTAATGAATATGATAATTATTTTATGAAGCTTGCTATTTCTCAGGCTTTAGAATCTTTTGAAGAGGGGGAAGTGCCTGTTGGTGCCGTTGTTGTAAAGGACAATGAAGTAATCTCTTTTGGTAGAAATATAAAAGAGAGATTTGGGAATGCTTTGTTACATGCAGAAATAATTGCTTTAAATAGAGCTATTAAAGTGTTAGATGATTGGAGATTAAATGAGTGTAAACTCTATGTTACATGTGAGCCATGTATAATGTGTGCAGGAGCAATTGTCCATTGTAGAATTAATGAAGTAATTTTTGGGGTATTAGAGCCAAAATTTGGTGGAGTTATTTCCAATATTAGAGTCTTTGATACCCCTTTTTTAAACCATAAAGTAAAATACAAATACGGTTTATATGAGAAAGAAATAGCTAAGCTTATGAAAAACTTTTTTAGAAAATCTAGATAAACAACTATTTAAAATTTTTATTTGTTAGATAAACACCGCAAAGTGTCATAAAACCGCCAAATATCATTGATAGATTTAGTTTTTCATGCAAAATTAATATCCCAAAAAGTGAACCAAACACTGGAACTAAAAATATAAAAGCCGAAGCTTTTGTGGCACCTATCCCCTTGATACCTTCGTAAAACCATAGAAAGCCTAATACTGTAGTAAAAATTGAAAGTATGATTAAAGATATTATTACTTTAAGATTAACTATCATTATTGAATTGAACAAATCGTTAATATAAAAAGGGAGAAGAAAAATTGTTCCCCACAAAATAGCGTAAGTAGTAGATTCAACAGCAGATATTTTATTTAAGGCAATTTTACCAAAAATGGTATAAGCTGACCAAGAAAAAGCTGCAAAAACTATTAGAATATCTCCAAAATTTAGTTGATTTGAAAATATTGTAGAAATTTCACCTTTTGAAATAATAAAAACTACTCCAAAAAATGACAATAAGACCCCTAAATAGTTTTTTAAACTTAACTTTTCTTTAAGAAACAACCCAGTGATAAGAGCAGTAATAACAGGGTTTGAAGCCACTATTATTGATGCCTTCGAAGCGTCTGTAAGCTGTAACCCTTTTAAAAAAAAGTAGTTGTAAAGAAAAACACCTGTGATACCACCAATTACACATTTTTTAAAAAATTTAAATGTAAAGTTTATATTTAGTTTTTTAAGAATAAATATCAAGATAATAGAACTAATAAAAAATCTGTAGAATGCGACAGTAAAAACTGGAAGATATTTTACTGCTACTTTTCCAGCAGTAAAAGACGCACCCCAGAATATAGTGGCAAATAATAGTTTTAGATAGGTCATAAACAATCAAAGATTTCTAAATGGTCATATATTACAGGGTAGTCTTCTAATTTATTTTTAAAAGAGATAAAATTAACTTTGGCATTTTTTGCAGCTAAAAGGTCATTTATGGTATCACCAATATACAAAACTCTTTCTGGTTCAGTTTTGAAGAAATTAATAATTTTGAATAAACCTTCAGGATCTGGTTTTGGTTTTTTTACATCAAAAGATGTGATTTTGTATTTGAAGAAGTTATCTAAATCGAAATGAGATAATAGGTAGTGTAAAGAATGTCCTCTATTTGTGAAAACTGCAAGGTTGTAATTTTGATTATAAAGTGACCCTGTAACATTATTTGTGTAAATCCTCATTTTGTTATCTACAATATTAACCATTTGTAAACCTGTCAATCCTTT
>NZ_JAPNXM010000006.1:0-151279 GCF_049472675.1 Deferribacter thermophilus | reverse complement strand
CTGATTAGAATCCTTTTTGCTATGCTTAAAAATCGTGAAAAATTTAATCCTGCTCTCCATTATTTATAGTTGACTCCAAGTAAAAATTTATATATTTTAATTATATCATTTAAATTAAATTTTTAAAGGATGATTTTTAAGTTAGAAAAATTTAAAATAATATTATTTAAAAATGTTTGATATTTTGAAATAATTATATTATTTAAATCAAAGAAAAAATTATGAGGTGAAAAATGATAATAGGAATACCGAAAGAGATTAAAACTAATGAAAACCGAGTTAGTGTTACACCTTCAGGTGTAGCTGAGTTTATAAAAAATGGGCACAAAGTTATAATTGAGAAAAATGCCGGTTTAGGTAGCGGTATTACAGATGACGAGTATATCAAAGAGGGGGCAGAAATAGTTGAAACTGCAGATGAAGTTTTTAATACAGCTGACATGATAATAAAAGTCAAGGAGCCACAACAGGTAGAAATAGAAAAAATGAAAGAAGGACAGATTATTTTTACTTACCTTCATTTAGCACCAGACAAAGAACAAACTTTGGGGTTAATGAAAAAGAAAGTGGTTGCAATAGCTTATGAAACAATAGAAGTAAATGGTAAGTTGCCACTACTTGAACCAATGAGCGAAATTGCTGGCAAAATGTCATCAATTATGGGCGCATACTATCTAGCAAAACCTTATGGTGGATCCGGTGTTTTAGCAGGAGGTGTTGCTGGTGTTCATAGCGCAAAATTTGTAATTTTAGGTGGTGGGACAGCTGGTTTAAACGCTGCAAAAATTGCTGCTGGACTTGGGGCAAGAGTAGTTGTTATGGATATAAATTTAGAAAGAATGAGATATCTTGAAGATATTTTACCTAAAAATTGTGAAGTAATTATGTCTAACAAATTAAATATTTTAAAAGAGATTCAAGATGCTGATTGTGTTATAGGAACTGTTCTCATACCAGGTGCAAGAGCTCCTAAATTGATTACAAAAGATATGCTAAAGCTTATGAAAAAAGGTTCTGTAATAGTAGATGTGAGTATTGATCAAGGCGGTTGTGTCGAAACGTCAAGGCCTACGACTCATCAAAACCCAGTTTATGAAGTTGATGGTATATTACATTATTGTGTTGCAAATATGCCTGGAGCTTATGCAAGGACATCTACATTTGCATTAACTAATGCAACTTTACCATTTGCTATCGAGTTAGCTGATAAAGGTTGGAAAACTGCATGTAAAGAAAATGAATCCCTTAAAAAGGGGCTTAATGTAGTAAATGGTTTAATTACATGTAAACCTGTGGCAGAAGCTCACGGTTTTGACTTTGTTGATCCAAATGAATTACTTTAGGGTGATTGAAAATTCATATATTTTTTTTGAACTATAAGTTTTGGTGTGTTAGTAAAAGTTTATTAATATACAAATGGGGTGAATGATGCCAATACAACCTTTACCTTTTGAAATTCAAATTTTTGAGTTGGAAAAAAAGATAGAAGAATTAAAGAAAGTTTCAGAGTTATCTGATGAATCATTATCTAAAGAAATTGAAAATTTGGAGAAAAAACTTGAGCAAGTTAAAGCTTCAATTTACAAATCTTTAACTCCTCAGCAAAAAGTTATGGTAGCTAGACATCCAAATCGTCCTTATACATTAGATTTCGTAAAATATATTTTTGAGGATTTTGTAGAGCTACATGGTGATAGACTTTTTAGAGATGATCCAGCAATAGTTTGTGGTTTAGCAAAATTGGATGGCGAACCTGTGACCATTGTGGGGCATCAAAAAGGTAAGAACACAAAAGATAATATTTATAGAAATTTTGGTATGGCACACCCAGAAGGTTACAGGAAAGCTTTGCGAGTATTTCAATTAGCAGAAAAATTTAGAAGACCGATAATTACTTTTGTTGACACACCTGGTGCTTTTCCTGGTATAGAAGCAGAAGAAAGAGGGCAAGCTGAAGCTATAGCCAGAAATTTGAAAGAAATGGCAGGCTTAACAGTACCAATGATAACAATTATAACAGGTGAAGGTGGTAGTGGAGGTGCACTTGCTATTGCAATGGGAAATAGAGTGTTGATGTTAGAACATGCAATCTATGCAGTTATCAGTCCAGAAGGTTGTGCTTCTATTTTATGGAAAGATGCATCCTATGCTGATAAAGCTGCTGAAGCACTTAAACTTACAGCACAAGATTTATTAAAACTTAAAATTATTGATGAAATAATTAAAGAACCACTTGGTGGAGCTCATCGAGATCATTTAGAGACAGCAAAAAATGTAAAGTATGCAATCAGAAAACATCTCAATGAATTATTGGCAATGTCACCTGAAAAATTATTTGAGGATAGGTACATAAAATATAGAAACATGGGAGTTTTTGCCGAAGCTAAATGAGCAAAATAAGGGTATTACCGAATGATGTTGCTGATAAAATTGCTGCTGGTGAGGTTGTAGAAAGACCGTTTAATGTTGTAAAAGAATTGGTAGAAAACTCTTTAGATGCTGGTGCTGACAAAATTGAAATTGAGCTTATTGATGGTGGCCTATCCTTAATCAAAGTTTCAGATAATGGTATAGGGATTGAAAAAGAAGATCTCCCTCTGACTATTAAAAGATTTGCAACCAGCAAAATTTCTAATTATGAAGATATCTTTAATATCAATAGTTTTGGATTTAGAGGTGAAGCTTTAGCTGCAATTAGTTCTGTAAGTGATTTTAGTATCAAGAGTAATGGATATGAATTAAGGGTAAATTTTGGAAAAATTGAAGAAATTTATCCAGCTTCATTTAACCCAGGAACTATTGTTACAGTTAAGAAGCTATTTGAAAAAATTCCAGCAAGACATAAGTTTTTAAAAAGTCCTATAGCTGAATTTAAAGAAATAATAAAGTTATTAAAACATATCGCTCTTTTAAACTATAATGTTTCATTTAAGCTTATTAATAACAACAATGTTGTTTTAGATTTAAAAAAAGATTCTAATATGATATCAAGAGCTAAGAAAGTATTAGATGAAAACTATAATTTTATTATGATTAATTACCAAAATGAAATCAAAATTACTGGCGTAATAACTCCGCCTAATATACAAAAATTAAGTAAAGATAATATCTTTATCGGAGTTAACAAAAGAGCAATAAAAGACAATCAAATAATTCAAGCTGTAATTCAGGGGTATTATAGAAAACTTCCAGAAAATAGATATCCCGTTGCTGTAATAAATATTGAAATTCCACCTGATCAAATAGATGTTAATGTGCACCCTGCTAAATTATTTGTTAGATTTTATAATAGCAGGTTGATATTCAAAGAGGTTTATAAAGCTATTGAAGAAAGTTTAGATAACAAATCAAGTAATTTGATTGATAACCACAATATTATTAATCAAAATGTGCAAAAAAATATTATTAAAGAACAGGATATAAAGTACACAGTAGACTTGACTCAAATGGTTAATATTATTGATATTGAAACAACAGATAATAATGACGATTTTGAAGAATTATTAAATAACGAGTTCAAAATAATAGGACAACTATTTGATACAATTATTTTAATTGAGAAAGATAATGAGCTTTGGATGATAGATCAACACATTGCTCATGAAAGAGTTCTTTATGAAAAATTGCTAAATAACAATGAAACAGTATCATCAATTTATTTAACAGAACCAATTTTAATCAATCTTGACGATGATTTATTAACTTTTTGTGAAAAAAATAGAGAAAAATTATTAAAATGTGGATTAGACTTTGAAGAATTTGGTAAAAATATTATTAAAATAAATGCCGTACCAAACCAATTTTTAAACATGAATATAGAAGAAGAAATTAAAGAGCTTATCGCTAATTCTGCAAATGATATTGATGAAAATATTTTAGAACCTATTTTTTTAAATATGTCCTGTAAAATGGCAATAAAAGCTGGTGAAAAGCTTTTAAAAAACGAAATGTATGAAATTGTTTTAAATCTTTTAAAATGTAGCAACCCCTTTACATGCCCTCATGGAAGACCAATCATATACAGAGTTTCAAAAGAAGAAATCTTTAAAAGATTTAATAGGCAATGATACCCATAATTACTGGTCCTACAGCTTCAGGAAAAACAGATTTTATTTTGAATTTATCTAAAAAATTAAATGTCGAAATAATTAGTGCTGATGCATATCAAGTATATAAATATATGGATATTGGCACTGCTAAACCAACAATTGAAGAGAGAGCACAGGTAAAACATTATTTAATTGACATACTAACACCTGATCAAACATACTCTGCAGGGGATTTTTTTGAACATGCCGAAAAATTAATAGAGAAAATTATTCAATTGGGTAAATTTCCTATTATTGTGGGCGGTACAGGATTATATGTGGAAACTTTACAAAAAGGGATATTTGAAGGTCCACCAAGAAACGATGAAATAAGAAACAATTTAAGAACCAAAGCTAAAAAACTAGGTTTAAAATATTTATACAATCATCTAAAAAAAATAGATCCTGATTATGCTTCAAAAATATCTGAAAATGATCAAGTAAGAATAATCAGAGCTCTCGAAGTATATGAAACATTAAAAATTCCATTTAGTATTGCACACAAGCTATATCATAAAAAACCTAAATATCGCTATAAGGTCTTTGTGTTTTATAGAGAAAGAACACAGCTGTATGAAAGAATTGATAAAAGAGTAGATAAAATGATAGAAGCAGGTTGGATTGATGAAGTTAAGCATTTGATGAAATTAGGTTATTCCAAAAATTTGCCATCCATGAAAGCCATTGGATATCAAGAAATCATTGAATTTTTAGAGTCAAAATATACTCTAGAATATACTGTTGATAAAATAAAAAAAAGAACTCGTAATTTTGCAAAAAGACAATTTACATGGTTTAGACACATGGAAAATGTAAGTTGGGTTGATGTTTCATTGTACAATTTAGAAAATTTAATTTATGAAATAATTAAAACTTATGATATTTAATAATAATTACATGATAAAATTTATTATTTCAATTAAGCACTACTTGACTTTGTTTAGTCTTGGTAGTATTATCCACAAAATTTTTGGAGGTAAAATGACTATATGCATTCAGTAAATGTAGGGATAATTGGCTATGGAACTGTTGGAAGTGGAACAGTTGAAGTTTTGCTTGATAACAAAGACTTAATAAAAAGAAAAACTGGAATAGAAATCAATGTAACTAAAATAGCAGATTTAAGAATCGATCAGATCAAAGATAAGTATTTAGAACAAATACCAGTTAAAACAAAAGATGCTTACGAAATTATCAATGATGAAAATATTGATATTGTAGTAGAGCTTATTGGTGGATACGAGCCAGCTAAAACATTTATAATGGAAGCATTAAAAAATAAAAAACATGTAGTAACAGCAAATAAAGCACTATTAGCCGTAGATGGTTTAGATATTTTTAAACTATCTGATGAAAATGATGTTTATTTAGGTTTTGAAGGAAGTGTTGGTGGTGGTATCCCTATTATAAGAGTAATTAAAGAAGATTTGGCAGCAAATAATATTAAAGAAATTTATGGTATCATCAATGGTACTGCAAATTATATTTTAAGTAAAATGGAGAAAGAGAAAAAGGAATTTGACGAAGTTTTAAAAGAAGCTCAAAAATTAGGGTATGCCGAAGCAGACCCTACATTCGATGTTGAAGGGATAGATACAGCACATAAAATTGCAATATTAGCTACACTTGCTTTTAATACCATTATCCCTTTTGATAAAGTTTTTGTTGAAGGTATTTCTAAAATTAAACAGGTAGATATAGATTTTGCCAATAGGTTAGGTTGTAAAATAAAATTACTTGCCATTGCTAAAAAACATGAAAATGATATTGAAGTTAGGGTTCATCCTACAATGATTCCTGAAAGATATATACTATCAAAGGTCGTTGATGTATTCAATGCAATTTATATTGTTTCTGATAAAGTTGATAGAACTATTCATTATGGTAGAGGAGCTGGTGCAAAACCAACAGGGAGTGCAGTAGCAGGAGATATTATTGATATTGCAAGGAAAATTTCTGCGGGATGTAAAAAAATAATACCTACTTTAGGGTTTTCTGATAAATACACACAATACTATCCTATAAGGGATATAAATGAAATTAGATCTTCATTTTACTTAAGATTTAATGCAGTGGATAAACCTGGTGTACTTTCTAAAATTGCTGGAATATTAGGTAAATATGATATTAGTATAAGCTCTGCTATACAACCTGGGGAAAGTTCACCTGGTGATGTTGTACCATTGGTATTTATGACTCATGAAACACTTGGTAGAAATGTTGCAAATGCAGTAGAAGAGATAGATCAACTTGATGTAGTAAAAGAAAAAACCGTTGTTATTAGAGTAGAAGGTAAGAAGTGATGAAATATGTAGTTTTATTATGCGATGGTATGAGTGATCATAAAATTGAGCAACTTGGAAACAAAACTATATTAGAATATGCCAATGTAGATAACTTTAATAAATTAGCAAAAGAAGGTATTTGTGGCCTTATTCATACTACTCCAAAAGGGTGGTATCCTGGCAGCGATATTTGTAACTTATCCATTTTTGGTTATAACCCTAAAGAAGTTTATACAGGAAGAAGCCCTATCGAAGCTGCAAGCATTGGTATTCAGCTAAATGAAAAAGATTATGCATTTAGATGCAACCTTGTTAGTTTGGATAAAAATTATGAAACAATGGAAGATTTTAGTGCTTACCATATAGATAATGATACGGCTAAACAAGCAATTAGCTATTTAAATGATAATTTAAAAGAATATGGAGTAGAATTTTATTCTGGAGTTGGTTATAGAAATATAATGGTTGTTAGAAATAAAGAATTTGATGTAAAGACAACTCCTCCTCATGATATAATGGGTAAAAAAATAGATAGATATTTACCAGTTGGTGAAAATTCACAATTTTTAGTTGAATTAATAAAAAAATCATGGGGCCTATTATCTGATAAATTTGGTAAAGCAAACTCTATATGGTTGTGGGGTGAAGGGAAAAAACCTACATTAACCCCGTTTCATGAAAAATTTGGGTTAAATGGTGCAGTGATTGCTGCTGTAGACCTTGTAAGGGGGATAGGTAAACTTGCCAACATGAAAATTATTGATGTTCCAGGTGCCACAGGGTTTATAGATACTAATTTTAAGGGTAAAGCAAAATATGCTGTTGAAGCCTTAAAAGAGGTTGATTATGTTTATATACATGTTGAAGCACCTGATGAAGCAGGTCATATGGGTAGTATTGAAGAAAAGGTAAAAGCCGTAGAGAATATAAATAATTTGATGCTTCCCGTTATTATTGAAGGTTTAAGGGAGTATAAAGAATATAGATTATTAATTGCTCCTGATCATCCAACACCAGTTAAATTGAGAACACATGTTGCAGAGCCTGTTCCTGCAATTATTTGGGGCTCCGATATAGAACCGGATAAAAACACTTTTTATAACGAATTTATAAATCCATCATTTGTGTTTAATGACGGTTACAAAATAGCAGATTTTTTCATTAGGAGGTATAAATGAGTTTAATTGTCATGAAGTTTGGCGGTACCAGCGTTGGAACTATTGAGCGCATAAAAAATGTAGCAAAAAGAGTTGCTAAAAAGAAAGATGAAGGGCATGATGTGATAGTTACTGTTTCTGCTATGGCAGGAGAAACAGATAGACTTATAAATTTATTAAAAGAAATAGATCCAAAGTATGATCCTAGAGAATATGACATGGTTGTCTCAACAGGTGAGCAAGTTAGTATCGGGCTTTTGGCTCAAGCTCTAAAATCGATGGGATATGATGCAATCTCTTTAACTGGCCCACAGATAGGGATGATAACTGATGGAGCTCATTCTAAGGCGAGAATTGTGGAAATAACTGGTGAAAGATTAAGAAAAGAGCTAGCAAAAGGGAAGATTTGTGTTGTAGCTGGTTTTCAAGGGATTTTTCCTGAAACAGGTGACATTACTACTTTAGGTAGAGGTGGTTCAGATACTACTGCAGTAGCCATAGCTGCAGCAATGAAAGCAAAGGTTTGTGAAATCTATACAGATGTTGATGGAGTATACACAGCAGATCCTCGTATTGTTAAAAAAGCAAAAAAACTCGATAAAATTTCTTATGAAGAGATGCTTGAGTTGGCTTCTTTAGGGGCAAAAGTTTTACAATCAAGAAGTGTAGAATTTGGTATGAAATATGGTGTTGATATTTTAGTTTTATCTTCATTAGAAGAAAAACCAGGAACACTAGTAACTAAGGAGGATAAAGATATGGAAAAAGTAATAGTTTCTGGAGTAACAAGTGATAAAAATCAGGCTAAAATTACAATTACAGAAGTTCCAGATAGACCAGGTATTGCAGCTGAAATTTTCGAGGAGCTTGCAAAACAGAATATAAATGTGGATATGATTGTTCAAAATGTAAGTACAGCTGGAAAAACTGATATATCTTTTACAGTAGCTCAAACAGATATTTTGAGAGCCTTTGATGCATGTAAAATAATAGCAAAAAATATAGGTGCATCAAATGTATTATCTGATGAAAATATTGCTAAAGTTTCTATTGTAGGGGTAGGGATGAAGAGTCATGCTGGTGTTGCTGCAGCAATGTTTAAAACTTTAGCTGAAAACAATATAAATATTCAGATGATTTCTACAAGTGAAATAAAAATATCATGCGTAATAGATGAAAAATTTTCAGAGTTAGCAGTAAGAGTTCTTCATGAAAGGTTTGTTGAGGAGGGAGACCATGTCTCGTGAGATAATACTTTATGACACAACATTAAGAGATGGGACACAAGCAGAAGATGTAAACTTTACTGTTGCTGATAAAGTTAGGATTGCTGAGAAACTTGTAGATTTTGGTATACATTACATAGAAGGTGGATGGCCTGGATCTAACCCAAGAGATATAGAATTTTTCGACGCTATAAAAAAATCTAAAGTTCCGTTGAAGCATATTGCTGCTTTCGGTAGTACCAGAAGAGCTAAAAAATCCTGTGATAATGATGAGATATTCCAAGCCCTTTTAAAAGCAGGGGTGCCAAATATTACGATTTTTGGAAAAACATGGGATTTACATGTTACTGAAGCTTTAAAAATAACTTTAGAACAAAATTTAGAAATTATCTACGATTCAATTCAATACCTAAAGAAAAGGGTTGATAATGTGTTCTATGATGCAGAGCACTTTTTCGATGGTTATAAAGCAAATAAAGAATATGCACTAAAAACGCTCATTGCTGCAAAAGAAGCTGGAGCAGATTGTTTAGTTTTGTGTGATACAAATGGTGGCACAATGCCAGACGAATTAGTAGAAATCATTGAAGAAGTTAAAAAAGAAATAGGTGAATATCCACTTGGAATTCATTGTCATAATGATAGTGAATGTGCTGTTGCTAATTCCTGTTTGGCAGTAAAACATGGGATTATTCATGTTCAAGGAACAATAAATGGATATGGTGAAAGATGTGGTAATGCAAATTTATGCTCAATAATACCTAACTTGCAACTTAAATATGGTTATAAATGTGTAACACCTGAACAATTGAGAAAACTAAAAGAAGTTTCTCGTTTTGTAAATGAACTTGGTAATCTAAAACATAATATACATCAGCCTTATGTAGGAAGATCAGCATTTGCACACAAAGGTGGTGTTCATGTTAGTGCAATATTGAAAAATTCAAGGACTTATGAACATATAGACCCAGAACTTGTTGGTAATAAACAAAGAGTTCTTCTATCTGATTTAAGTGGAAAAAGTAATTTGATTTACAAAGCCAAAGATTTTGGTATAGAAATAGATCCTAATGATGAAAAATTGTCTAACCTTTTACAACAATTAAAAGAGCTTGAAAATAAAGGTTTTCAGTTTGAAGGTGCTGAAGCATCATTTGAACTACTTGTTAGAAAATCTATTGGTAATTTTCAAAAATTCTTTGACCTTCTTAGTTTTAGGGTAATAGATGAAAAAAGGAGTGCTTTGGAGCCACCTTTTGCAGAAGCAACTGTTATGCTGAGGGTGGGTGGCGAAATTGAGCATACTGCTGCAATTGGAAATGGTCCTGTAAATGCTCTGGACAACGCTTTAAGAAAAGCTTTAGAGAAATTTTATCCAAATTTAAAAACTATGCAACTTGTGGATTATAAAGTTAGAATATTAACCGGTAAAGAAGGTACAAGAGCATTAACTAGAGTATTAATCGAATCTAAAGATGATAAAGACACATGGGGTACTGTTGGAGTAGCTCACAATATTATTGATGCAAGTTATCAAGCCTTAGTAGATTCTATTGAATACAAACTTTTCAAAGATGCCTACAAGTAAGAGAAATTAGGGATTTCCCCTAATTTCTCTTGTCTTTAAACTATTTTTTGCTATCATTGATTTAAAACATAAATTGAGGTGGTTTATGGCTTTAAAGCAGTTTGTTGTGTTTAAACTTCAGCAAGAAAAATACGCTATAGATATTATGAAAGTAGATGAGATAATCCGTATGATGGAAATTACAAAAATACCAAAAGCGGACTATTATATTGAAGGGATTATAAATTTAAGGGGTAAGGTTATCCCTGTCATTGATTTAAAGAAAAAGTTTGGTTTAGATTTAAAAGAGTATGATAAATTTACTAGAATTATGGTGGTGGATATTCGGGGCAAAAAAATTGGCTTTATTGTGGACGAAGTTGAAGAGGTAATGAGAATTGATGATGATTCTATTGATACCACTACAAGTTTTTCATCAAACATCGATGACAACTTTGTTATTGGTGTTGCCAAAACAGAAAAAGGGTTAATTGTAATAATAGATATCGAAAAAGTAATGTCAGAGGAAGAAACTGAGAATTTAGATATGTATTAATGACAGATAAAAACGAAATTTTAAAAATTATAAGTTTTGTTTATAAAAACCCAAATTCATTTGTTAAAAATTATAAAAGTTATTTAAATAATTTATTAAAAATAATTGGTAACTCTAATTTATCTATTAGAAATAAAATACTAAATGTATTAAATTCTAAAGAAATCTCTCATAATAAACTTTTTGAAATAATATATGAGCTAAATTTAATATATGTAGGGGACAAAAATCCCATTTCACTTAATTTACCAATAAGTTTTTTAAATGGCGTAGGGGAAAAGATCGAAAAAATCCTTAATAAATCAGGGATAAAAACAATAGAAGATATACTCTTTAATTTCCCTTATAAATACGAATATTATGGCAATTATAAAGATTTTATTTTAGTAAAAGGTACACTTTTAGAAAAAGAGATATTTCATACAAAATATGGGAAAAAAATTTTATTAGCAAAGTTTAATTGTAAAAATACAATTATATTAGGAGTGTGGTACTCTTTTAATAAAAATTACCCTTTGCCATTACTTATTGAAAAGAAAACTTTTTATCTTTATGGGAAAAAGGGGGAGTTTAATAACCTGCCAGCAATTATTCATCCAATTTTTTTGAAAGAAATTGAGTTAAATCAGATTATTCCAGTCTATTCAATTCCATCAAAAATTCCTAATAAGACATATTATAAAATCGTTGAAAATGCATTTTATAATTTTAGTGATAATCTAATAGAAAGTATCCCAAATTATTTGCTATTAAAATATAACTATCCTGACATCAAAAATGCTTTAAAATTAATACATTTTCCTGAAAATATTGAAGTAGCAAATAAAATCAGTATGCGAACGCACCCAGCGTTTGAGCGCTTTGTCTATGAAGAGCTCTTCTATTTACAAATCGGTTTATTAGCAAATAAAAGACTATTAAAAGCAACTCAAGGGATAAAATTTGATATAGATTTGGATAAATTAAAAAATCTAAAAAGATATCTACCTTTTGAACTTACAAATAGCCAAAAAAAAGTATTAGCTGAAATATTCAATGATATGAAAAAAATACAACAAATGAACAGATTGATACAAGGAGATGTAGGAAGCGGTAAAACAATAGTAGCTTTTATTGCAGGTATAGTTGCAGTCTTTAATAATTATCAGGTAGCGATTATAGCACCAACTGAAGTATTAGCAGAGCAACATTACAATAATTTTACAAAAACCTTTGGTGATATTTTTACAAAATGTTTGATTACTGGCTCTACTCCAAAAAAAGAAAAAGAAATATTAAAAGACAAAATAGCAAATGGTGAAATAGATTTTATTTTTGGTACTCATGCACTTATCCAAGAAGATGTGAATTTTAAAGCTTTAGGATTAGCAATTATTGATGAACAACATAGATTTGGTGTGGAACAAAGAAAAATACTTATAGACAAAGGTTATAATCCAGATATTTTACTAATGAGCGCAACACCCATACCCAGGACACTTGCTCTTACTTTTTATGGAGATCTTGATATTTCAATAATTGATGAAATGCCCCCAGGGAGAAAACCAGTTATTACAAAAGCCTATTCTGAAAATAGAATTTTAGAAGTGTATGACTTTGTCAAAAAAGAAATTTTAAAAGGGAATAAAGCATACTTTATATATCCTTTAATTGATGAAAGTGATAAAGTTGATCTTAAAGCAGCAACTATAAGCTTTGAAAAAATTAAAGATTACTTTGGTGATGATAAAGTGGTATTATTACATGGTAAAATGAAGTCTGAAGAAAAGAAGAAAGTATTGGATGAATTTAAACATGGAGATAAATCTATTTTAGTATCAACAACAGTCATTGAAGTAGGGATAGATGTTCCTGATGCAACAATTATGGTCATTGAAAATGCTGAAAGATTTGGCTTATCACAGCTACACCAATTAAGGGGGAGGGTAGGGAGAAACGACAAGCAATCATATTGTCTTTTAGTATATTCTAATAAAATTTCTGAAGATGGAAAAAAGAGAATTAATGCCATGGTAAAATATAATAATGGTTTTAAAATTTCTGAAATAGATTTAGAGTTAAGAGGGCCTGGAGACTTTTTTGGTACAAAACAATCAGGATTACCAGAATTTAGATTTTCTAATATTATAAGAGATATAAAGGTACTTAAAAATGCCAGAAAAGATGCAGAAGAAATTTTAAAAGAAGATCCATTTTTAAGTCTACCTAAAAATAAAATTATAAAAGAAATATTATTAAAAAAATGGAAAAAAGGATTTGATTACTTAAATGTAGGCTAATGATAAAATCTTCCTTGATGAACTTCAAATTTTAAAATATACTTAATTAGAGGATCATAATAAAATGAGGAGGCTTCCAATGAAGTTATTAAAGTTATCTGAAGATCAGTTAAGAAATATCTGCTCACCAATTAACCTGCAAAGAGCAGAAAATTATGTGGGGAAATTCTTTGATTGCAAAATAAAGGAAAATATAATTTTTGGAAAAATTAAAGGTAATCATGGAATTTATAATGTTTCTCTAAAAATAGATTCTGATCCATTAGAATATTCATGTGAGTGTAAAACATCTAAAGAGATGTTTTGTAAACATGCAGCTGCTTTAGGATTAACATATATTTATACACCTTGGGTTTTTGCTACTGATGAAAAAATAGATAGAGAACAAATTAGAAATTTAGATGAGTTATCTTTTTACTTAAAAACTACAAAACTAAAAACATTAATCGATGAATTAAGAACAAAAGGTGTTGGAATAGCTAAATTATCTGAAATAACAGGTGTATCATTACAACAAATAGCTTCCATTTTAAAAGATGATGAAAATGATAAATATCATGTCTTAACTGATCCTCTAAAAATGGCTTGTCTATATATTATTGAAAAAGATTTCGAAGTTTAGCTTCACTAGAAATGAAGGGGTTTTTGCCCCTTTTATACATATTTCCTATTGAAAAAAATTCATAATAAGTTTATATACTGGCAATTTGTTTGTTGGGAGGGATCTAGTGCCTAAAAGAAATGATCTAAAAAGTATTATGATTATAGGCTCAGGTCCAATAGTGATTGGGCAAGCCTGTGAATTTGATTACTCTGGAAGCCAAGCAGTAAAAGCTTTAAAAGAAGAAGGCTATAGAGTAATTCTAATAAATTCTAACCCTGCTACTATTATGACTGATCCAGAATTTGCTGACGCCACATATATAGAACCCTTAACAGTAGAAATAGTAGAAAAAATAATAGAAAAGGAAAAGCCTGATGCAATCTTACCAACAGTGGGTGGGCAGACGGCTTTAAACTTAGCGATTGATTTATATAACGCTGGTGTACTTGATAAATACAATGTTGAGCTTATTGGAGCAAAAATTGATGCCATAAAAAAAGCAGAAGATAGAGAATTGTTTAAAAAGGCTATGGCCAATATTGGACTTGAAATGCCAAAAAGTGCCTATGTAAAAACTTATGAAGAAGCTATGGAAGCAATAAAATTTATAGGATTTCCTGCAATAATTAGGCCTTCCTTTACCCTTGGTGGTACAGGTGGAAATGTAGCATACAATATGGAAGAATATAAAGAATATATAATTTGGGGTTTTGAAGCTTCTCCTGTACATGAATTATTAGTTGAAGAGTCTATTATTGGCTGGAAAGAGATAGAATTAGAAGTTATGCGTGATCTAAAAGATAATGTGGTTATAATTTGTGGAATTGAAAATTTTGATCCAATGGGTGTTCATACAGGTGATAGTATTACTGTAGCACCAATTCAAACCTTAACAGATAAAGAATATCAATTTTTAAGGGATGCAGCCATAAAAGTTATCAGAGAAATAGGTGTTGATACTGGTGGCTCTAATGTCCAATTTGCTATTGATCCTAAAACAGGAAGACAGGTAATTATTGAAATGAACCCTCGAGTTTCAAGAAGTTCTGCTTTAGCTTCAAAAGCTACTGGCTTTCCAATTGCCAAAATTGCTGCTAAATTGGCTGTTGGGTACACTTTAGATGAAATCCCAAATGATATTACAAAGAAAACTCCAGCTTGTTTTGAGCCCACAATAGATTACTGTGTTGTAAAATATCCTAGATTTACTTTTGAAAAGTTTCCTGGGGCTGATGACACCTTAACCACTCAGATGAAATCTGTAGGCGAAGTAATGGCTATAGGAAGGACTTTTAAAGAAGCTTTTCAAAAAGCAATAAACTCTTTAGAAATTGGTAAAACAGGTTTTGATGAAATATATTCTGAAGAAGAGCTTCAATACGATTCTTCTAAAGAAGAAATAATAAAATATTTAAAAAGACCTAATGATAAAAGGGTTTTTTATATAGCTGAAGCGATGAGAGCTGGATTTACTATTGAAGAAATATATAATTATACTCATATAGACAGGTGGTTTTTAGAAAATATTAAAGAAATTATTGATTTTGAAAGTAAACTAAAAACAATCAAAAATATTGATGAAAAATTACTAAACGAAGCTAAAAAATTAGGTTTTTCTGATAAAAGAATAGCTAAACTCATTGGTGTGAATGAAGAAGAGATTAGAATTCAAAGAGATAAATATAAAATAAAAACAGTTTATAAAAGGGTAGATACCTGTGGTGCAGAGTTTGAATCCAATACACCGTATATGTATTCAACTTATGAAGAGGAGTGCGAAGCTTTACCTACAGATAAGAAAAAAGTTGTAATATTAGGTGGTGGTCCAAATAGAATAGGGCAGGGGATAGAATTTGATTATTGTTGTGTCCATGCTTCCTATGCTTTAAGAGAGGTTGGGTATGAAACTATAATAGTAAATTGCAATCCTGAAACAGTGAGTACCGATTATGACACCTCTGATAGACTTTACTTTGAACCATTAACTTTTGAGCATGTAATGAATATTATTGAAAAGGAAAAACCTTATGGAGTTATAGTTCAGTTTGGTGGTCAAACACCTCTTAAGTTAGCTGTGCCATTAGAAAAAGCTGGAGTAAATATTCTTGGGACATCACCAGATAGTATTGACATTGCAGAAGACAGAGAAAGATTTCAAAAACTACTAAAAAAGATTAATCTAAAACAACCAGCTAATGGGATTGCAAAGAATTACGAAGAAGCATTAGAGATAGCATCAAAAATAGGGTATCCTGTCGTGGTTAGACCATCTTATGTATTAGGTGGTAGAGCAATGGAGATAGTTTATGACCAAGAATCATTAAAAAATTATATGAAATATGCAGTTGAAGCCAGTGAAGAACACCCAGTATTAATTGATAAATTTCTTGAAAATGCTGTTGAAGTTGATGTTGATGCTATAAGTGATGGTGAAATAACAGTTGTTGCTGGCATCATGCAACATATAGAAGAAGCAGGGATACATTCTGGAGACTCTGCTTGTTCTATACCACCAAGATCACTAAAAGAGGAAATAATCAATGAAATTAAAGAAGCTACAATTAATCTCGCTAATATATTAAAAGTAAAAGGTTTGATGAATGTTCAGTATGCAATAAAAGATAACCAAGTTTATGTATTAGAAGTTAATCCTCGTGCATCAAGGACTATACCTTATGTTAGCAAATCCATTGGAATCTCATTAGCAAAACTTGCTTCAAAAGTAATGGTTGGTTATAAATTAAAAGAATTAGGATTTACAAAAGAAAGAGATATCCCTTATTTTACAGTTAAAGAATCGGTTTTCCCTTTTGCAAAATTTCCTGGGACTGATCCGATTTTAGGACCAGAAATGAAATCTACTGGCGAAGTAATGGGGATAGATAGAACTTTCGGAAGAGCTTACTATAAAGCTCAAATTGCAGCTAATAACTCTTTACCTACTAAAGGTACTGTTTTTATTAGTGTAAAAGATAGTGTTAAAAAAGATATTTTACCTGTAGCCAAAAAGCTTGAAAAACTAGGATTTAATATTGTAGCTACATCAGGGACTTATAGATTTTTAATAAATCATGGAATAAAAGCAGAACATGTCTTAAAAGTACAAGAAGGAAGACCAAATATTGTAGATTTAATAAAAAGTGATAAGATAGATTTTGTAATAAATGTTCCTGAAGGTAAAAAATCTAGATTAGATTCTAACTCCATAAGAAGGGTTATCTTAAAATATAACATCCCTTATGTAACAACAATTGAAGCAGCAATTGCTAGTGTAAATGGGGTCGAAGCTTATATTAATGAAGGTGTTTCTGTTAAATCACTTCAGGAGTATTATAAAGAAATTCAATCTTAAGGTGATTTATGAAAGGTGAAATAGTATTTAATAAAAAATTGAGCGATAAATACTATTATATGAAAATAAAGTCTCCTGATTTTGTTATAAATGCTAAACCTGGTCAATTTTTTATGCTTAAAACACAAAATTTCGATTATTTAGTTGATCCTTTATTAAGAAGACCCTTTGGCATTTGCGATATAGATAATGATTGTTTTACGCTTTTATACATATTAATAGGGAAGGGTACATACCTTTTATCCAATCTACATCCAGGGACAATCATCTCTTTCTCAATACCATTAGGAAACCCTTTTACAATAGTAAAAAATAGCAAAGTAGCTTTGATTGGTGGCGGTGTAGGAATAGCACCACTTTTATTTTTAGCAAAGACTTTGAAATCAAATAATAACTTTATTACTCTTTATTATGGCGGTAAAACCAAAGACGATATTCATTTAATAGAGGAGTTTGAAAAATATTGTGATAATATTTTGATTTCTACAGAAGATGGTAGTATAGGATCTAAAGGAGTTATAACAGATTTAATTAAAAATTTTGATTATGATATAGTTTACTCTTGTGGTCCAAAACCAATGATGAAAGCTGTAATAAATTTATTTAAAAATAAAGTATCCAAAATTGAAGTTTCTTTAGATGAAAGGATGGCTTGCGGATTGGGTGCTTGCCTTGGATGTATTGTTTATCTAAAAGATGGAGAAAAAATAGTTCAGAAGAGATGTTGTATAGAAGGTCCTGTATTTGATGGCTATAAAATTGTATGGGAGCACTAAATGCAAAAAAACAAGCTTGAAGTGGAAATATGTGGCATAAAATTTAAAAATCCTATCATCACAGCAAGTGGTACATTTGGTTATGGTATAGAATACTCAAAATATATTGATATATCAAAATTAGGGGGGATAAGTGTAAAGGGGCTGTCTTTAAATGAAGTTAAAGGGAACAAAATGCCAAGAATTATTGAAACACCAGCAGGGATGTTGAATGCAATCGGTTTGCAGAATATAGGAGTTAATAGATTTATAAATGAAAAATTACCATTACTGAAGAAGTTTGATACTAAAATTATTGTAAATTTCTGGGGGAAAACAATTGAAGAATATGTAGAAGTCGCAAAAATCTTAGATTCAGTAGAAATAGATATGCTTGAAATGAATATATCTTGTCCAAATATTAAAGAGGGTGGTATTGCATTTGGAACAGATCCTAAAATGACAGAAAAAGTAGTGTCATCAGTCAAAAAGAATATAAATAATAAACCATTAATTGTAAAATTATCCCCAAATGTCACAGATATAAAGCTTTTTGCAAAAATATGTGAAGATTCTGGAGCAGATGCAATTAGTGCTATTAATACACTACTTGGGATGTCAATAGATATAGAAACAAAAAAACCTCATCTTTCAAACATCACTGGAGGCTTAAGTGGCCCAGCTATTAAACCTGTAGCAATAAGAATGGTTTATGAAGTATACAAATCTGTTAAAATACCAGTTATTGGAATTGGTGGTATAATGAATTATAAAGATGTGCTGGAATTTTTCATAGCAGGCGCATCTGCAGTTCAGGTAGGGACAGCAAACTTTGTTGATCCTGAAATACCTATAAAAATTATAAACGATTTAAAAAACTATTTAGAAAACAAAAAAATTGATAATATTTCATCTTTAACTGGCTCTATAAAAATAAATTAAAATAATATAAACATCATCCTTAATCATCATATTAAGATTTCTTCGCTGATGATAAGATAAGAGGGTATTGCACAATAATAATTACTTAAATATTTTAGATTGCTTCGCTAACGCTCGCAATGACAAATTCCACTGTCATTGCGAGGCAACAATAGTTGCCGAAGCAATCTCACGATTATAAGATTATCAATACATTAGTATATTGTGCAACATCCTCGATAAGATCGATAAAGCAATTACTTTTAAGTTTTGAGTTAGGTAACTAATTTTTTCCTAAATAAAAAAACTATTTTGCTACACTACAAAAAAATAAAAGATAACTCTACCAACTAATGTAATGTCCGATAAGATATATTATGTTAAATTTATTTTTATTGCTTAGTTTTTTTTGATGTTTTATTATTTATCATCTTTTAAGAGGTTGCTTTATGAAATTTAAAAGTTTTCAATTCATTGATAAAATAATTAATGCTCTTGAAGAGCAATTTCCACGAAGATGTTCTTGTGGTAAAGAGTTTGAAAACCTCAAAGATTTTCTAGAAAATACAACTCTTCCTTCACTTCAGAATCTTCAAATTTTTGATTGCGAACATATGCAAGAAATTTTAGCTTTAAGAAATTGCAATAATTGTCATTCTACAATTTCAGTAAGGTGCGCTTTAAATCAAAATGATAAAAAAACTTTACTTAACTCTATAAAAGAAGATATTTCTAATAATTTATTAAACGAAGATGAGTTTTTAATATTATTTAGAGATCAAGTCTTAAAAAATATTCAAAAAAAATATTATATAGCAAATGATGCTAAATAAAGATGCCTTTATTTTCTTTGACTTAGATGGAACAATAATAGATACTTTAGATGATATCCATAATTCACTTATAATAACATTAAAAGAATTCGGTTTTAAAACTTTTTCAAAAGAAGTAACTAAAAGCTATGTAGGAGATGGTATAAAAAAACTTATTGAGCGAGCTGTTGGCAAAGAAAATTATAGAAAAGACATCGAGATATTTTTCAGACATACATATAATCAAAAAATAATTGAAAATTCACAACCTTATGATGGCATTATTAAAGTTTTAGATACTTTAAATCAATACACCAATTATTTGTTTATAATTTCAAATAAATCTTTTGATTTTACTGATAAAATTGTAACTCACTTTGGATTAAATAAATATTTTAAAGGCTGGTTTGGTGGGGATAGTTTTGCTGAAAAGAAACCGTCCCCTCTTCCGATTTTAGAAATTTTTAAAATGTATAAATCATCTCCTAGTAAACAATCTTTTATTATTGGGGATAATTATACTGATATTGAATGTGGCTACAATGCAGGAATTTCAACTATATTTTGCAAATATGGTTACGGTAAACTAAGTGATATAAGTCCTGACTTTATCGTCACTACCCCTTTAGAAATAATTAATGTTTTGGAGGTTACACAGTGAGACGAATTGCAGTTTACGCAGATTTTATCTATTATGATGAATCTTTTATTAAAAATTCTTATCTTCTAATTGAAAATAGTTATATAAAGGGTGTTTCTAATGAAATAAATAAAGATGAATTTGATGAAATCATTATAAAAGAAAATTCCATTATATTTCCTGGTTTTATAAACACTCATACCCACTTACCAATGGTTTATTTTAGAGGGCTTGCCGATGACTTACCTTTAATGGATTGGCTTCAAAATCATATATGGCCTGCAGAAAACAAATGGCTTAATGATGAATTTGTATATGATGCTTCACTACTTGCAGCATGTGAATTAATTAGATGTGGAACAATATGTGCAAACGATATGTACTTTTATTCCGATTCAATAGCTAAAGCTTTAAGCAAAGCAGGAATAAAGGTAGTTGTAGGTGCAGGTGTATTAGATTTCCCAACAAAATTTGCTAAAAATATCAATGAGTACTTAAATAAAGCTCAGTTATTGATTGATAAATATAATGATAATGAATTAGTAAAAGTAGCAATATGCCCTCATGCACCTTACACTGTTTCTCCTGAAAGCTATAAAAAATGTATTTCCTTCGCAGAAAAAAATAATATAATTTTACATACACATCTTGCCGAAACAGAATGGGAAATAAAGGAGATATTAAATAAATATGGGAAATCACCTATTACCCTAATGAATGAAGTGGGGATGTTTGATGCAAAATCAATCTTTGCCCATATGGTTCATTTAAATAACAAAGAAATAGAATTAATAGGTAAAAAATCAGTAAATGTATCACACTGTTTAGAAAGTAATTTAAAGCTAGCAAGTGGTTTTGCGCAAGTTAAAGCTATGTTAGAAGCTGGAGCAAATGTTTCGATCGGCACTGATGGTGCTGCAAGCAATAATGATCTTGATATTTTAGCTGAAGCCTCTACAGTGGCAAAATTTCATAAAGCTTTAAATAATGATGCCACTGCATTAAATGCAAAAACAGTTTTAGACATGCTCACTATCAATGCTGCAAAAGGTTTATATTTGGATAAAATGGGAAAACTAAAAGAAGGTTATTACGCAGATTTTATAGTTATTAATTTAAATAAACCTCATTTACAACCAATGTATAATCCTATTTCACATTTAATATATTCTGCTAAATCTACTGATATCACAGATGTTTTTATAAATGGAAAACATGTCTTAAAAGATGGTGTAATAACAACAATTGATGAAAACGAAGTTATTGAAAAAGCAAAATATTGGTCAAACAAAATAAAGAATAACAATTAATGGAGGGGTATTAATGAGTTATAGTGAGTATAAAAACCCACTGACGGAAAGATATTGTTGTAAAGAAATAAACTATATTTTTTCTCCTGAAAAAAAGTTTACTACATGGAGAAAATTATGGATTGCTTTAGCCGAAGCAGAAAAAGAGCTAGGTTTGCCAATCACTGATGAGCAGATCGAAGAAATGAAACAAAATATCAATAACATAGATTTCGAATATGCAAAAGAAATGGAAAGAAAATTTAGACATGATGTAATGGCTCATGTCCACACCTTTGGTAAAGTAGCACCTAAAGCTATGCCAATTATACATCTTGGTGCTACCTCAGCCTATGTCGGTGATAATGCTGATCTCATTGTTATGAAAGAAGCACTAATTCATATAAGAAAAAAAATGGTAAATTTAATTAACAACCTAAAAAATTTCTCTCTTAAATATAAAGACTTACCTACTCTTGGCTTTACCCATTATCAACCAGCCCAACTTACTACTGTAGGTAAAAGAGCTGCACTCTGGCTTCAAGATTTAGTAATGGATTTTGAAGAAATCGAATTTGTAATTGAAAATCTTAAATTTAGAGGAGTAAAAGGGACAACAGGCACTCAAGCTTCATTTATGAAACTCTTTAATAATGATAGTGAAAAAGTTAAAAAACTTGATGAAATTGTTAGTAAAAAAATGGGATTTGATAAAGTATTAAAAATTACAGGCCAAACTTATACTAGAAAACAGGATACAAAGGTGCTTACAATTTTAGCAAAAATTGCTGAAAGTGCTCACAAAATGGCTACAGATATTAGGCTACTTCAAAACCTTAAAGAGATTGAAGAACCCTTTGAAAAAACACAAATTGGTTCCAGCGCCATGGCTTATAAAAGAAACCCAATGAGGAGTGAAAGGGTATGTTCATTGGCAAGATATGTAATTAGTCTATCCTTAAATCCATATATGACTCATGCAACTCAATGGTTTGAAAGAACCTTAGATGACTCAGCTAACAGAAGGATTTCAATTCCTGAAGCTTTCATGGCAATTGATTCTATTTTAAACCTTTTAATAAATATTACTGACGGAATGGTGGTATATGAGAAAATGATTGAAAAACATATAAATGATGAATTACCTTTTATGGCTACAGAAAATATTATAATGGAAGCAGTAAAAAAAGGTGGAAACAGACAGGAAATGCACGAAATTATCAGAGTTCACTCAATGGAAGCAGGTAAAAGGGTAAAAATGGAAGGAAAGTCAAACGACTTATTAGAAAGACTTGCAAAGGATGATAGAGTTCCTCTAAGTATGGAAGAAATTAAATCTCTTTTGAACCCTAAAGATTTTATCGGTAGAGCTTCTGAACAGGTGGAAGAATTTATCAATGAAGAAGTACAGCCAATTATAGATAAATATTCAAAGGATTTAGGAGTAGATGTAGAAATAAAAGTTTAATAAAGCAGGGGATACCCCCTGCCCTATTTTTTACAACACAATATTTTCTTTATATTCACCAAAAACATTTTTTAAAGATTTTACAATTTCCCCAAGAGTTGCATAGTTTTTAGCACAATTGATAATATATGGCATAAGATTTTCATTTGTTTTTGCCACTTCTTCTAATCTCTTTAGAGAGTTTTGTACAGCTATATTATCCCTTTTTTCTCTTAATTCTTTCAATTTTCTTTTTTGATTTTCTTCTACTTTTGGATCTATCTTGAGAATATCTTTTGGAGGCTCTTCTTCTATTTGGTATTTGTTAACACCAACTACAATCTGCTCCCCTTTTTCGATAGATAATTGATATTCATAAGCGCTATTTTGAATCTCTTTTTGTACATAACCCATTTCAATAGCTTTTATCATCCCACCTAATTCATCAATTTTTTTAATATATTCTTCAGCTTTTTGTTCTATCTCATTTGTCCAGCTTTCAATAAGATATGAGCCAGCCAATGGGTCAATTGTATCTGCAACACCACTTTCATGTGCTATAATCTGTTGAGTTCTTAAAGCAATCCTTACTGATTTTTCTGTAGGTAAAGCTAATGCTTCATCATAAGAGTTTGTATGTAAGGATTGAGTACCCCCTAATACTGCAGCTAAAGCTTGTATAGCAACTCTAACTATATTATTTTCTGGTTGTTGTGCAGTTAATGTACTTCCTGCTGTTTGAGTATGAAAACGGAGCATACATGATCTTGGATTTTTAGCCCCAAAGCGCTCTTTCATTATTTTAGCCCATAATCTTCTTGCAGCCCTAAATTTTGCAATCTCTTCTAAGAAGTTATTATGACAATTAAAGAAAAATGATAATCTACCAGCAAACTCATCCACATCTAAACCTGCTTCAATTGCTGATTTCACATATTCTATACCATCAGCAAGAGTAAATGCCACCTCTTGAACAGCTGTAGAACCAGCTTCTCTAATGTGATAACCACTTATACTTATAGTATTCCATTTTGGAACATAATCTTTACAAAAAGCAAAAATATCTGTGATAATCCTCATCGATTCCTTTGGAGGAAATATATATGTTCCTCTTGCAATATATTCTTTTAAAATATCATTTTGAATCGTACCACTTAATTTATCAGAAGATACTCCCTGTTTTTCAGCAACAGCAATATAAAAAGCTAGTAATATTGAAGCAGTAGCATTAATTGTCATAGAAGTAGAAACTTTATCTAATGGGATACCATCAAATAAAATTTCCATATCTGCTAATGAATCGATAGCAACACCTACTCTACCAACCTCCCCTTCTGCCATAGGGTCATCAGAATCGTAACCAATCTGTGTAGGTAAATCAAAAGCAACAGAAAGCCCCATTGTACCTTGTTGTAATAAATAATGATATCTTTTATTTGACTCTTCAGCCGTAGCAAAACCAGCGTACTGTCTCATAGTCCAAAAACGGCTTCTGTACATTGTTGGCTGAACACCTCTGGTAAAAGGGTATAAACCTGGATACCCCAATTGCTCATCATAGTTTAAATTTTTTATATCATCAGGAGTATAAAAAGGCTTTATTTTAATCCCACTAGTAGTTCGAAAATCTTTTTTTCTTTCAGGAAATCTTTCAATAGACTTTTTATATAATTCTTCCCACTTTTTATACATAACTCCTCCTGCAAAAAAGAAAAGCCGCTTTGAAGCGGCCTTTCGGTTTATTCTACCACAAACAATTTATCACCTATCTTAACTGTACTTTCGTTGGGGTCTTCACTTGCTTCAACAAAAATCTCTGTAATTACCCCCTTTTTGGGTGACTTAATTTCATTTTCCATCTTCATTGCAACTAATATCATTACGGTTTCACCTTCTTCAACTTCATCTCCTACATTCTTTAAGCATTTCCAGATATATCCAGGCATTTGTGCTTCTATAACCTGACGCCCTTCCAATGCCGCAGATGCTCTCATCTTCATAAAGCGTTTCATTTCATCCAACACTTCAATATTATAGTTATCACCATCTACGATTACTTCAAAATTATTCCCTTTTTCACTTATCTCCACAGCATAAGATTTTCCATCAATTATAAGTGAATATATCGCTTCGTTAATTTGAGCAAAATCCACATTATATTTTTTACCATCTATTTCAACTTCGTAAATAAAAGGCTCTTTCTCTTCTAAGTCTACCTTTATTTCTTCTTCTCTACCTTCAACCGTAACATAATAATCCCTTTTTACTGGCATGATAACCTCCTAAGCTAACCTGTTACAAATATTGTAAAGCTTACCCGATCTCTTCCAGTTTGATTCACCAACATCTGGACGAGTAATAGCTCTTTCAGCTGCAATTTTTTCAGACAGCAACTGTTTTATCGCAGCTGCAATAACTGGTACAGAAACATCTTCATTTTCTTTTCGCTTTAAATCCTCAAAATCGAATTTATTGTCTATAAATCCTGTATCATAGTTGCCAGATAAAAATGTTTCGTTTTTCAAAACTCTTAAGTGAAATGGTATAGAGGTTTTTATCCCTGCAATTTTGTACTCACTAAGAGCTCGTCTCATATTTCTTATAGCGTATTCTCTATCTTTTCCTATTGTACAAAGTTTTGCAATCATTGGGTCATAGTATAAAGGCACTTCATACCCCTGATATGCACCACTATCTACTCTTACATTTGGACCACCTGGCTCTTCATACACTGTGATAAGACCAGGTGATGGAGCAAAATTATTGGTAGGATCTTCAGCATAAATCCTGCATTCTATAGCATGCCCTCTTCTGATAATTTCATCCTGTTTATAAAGAAGCTCTTTTCCTTCAGCTACTCTAATCATCTGGTTAACAAGATCTACACCTGTTATTAGCTCAGTAACTGGATGCTCCACCTGCAACCTTGTGTTCATTTCAAGAAAATAAAAATTTTGGTCAGCACCAACAATAAATTCTAATGTACCAGCACTATAATATCCAAGCTTTTTAACAGCTTTCACAGCTACTTCATACATTTTAGCCCTTGTCTCATCATTTATAAATGGAGATGGAGCTTCTTCAATAACCTTTTGATGTCTCCTTTGTATAGAACACTCTCTTTCAAAGAAATGAAGAGCATTACCATGCATGTCACCCATAACCTGTATTTCCACATGATGAGGTTGAACAATATATTTTTCTATATAAACTTCGCTGCTTCCAAAAGCATTTAAAGCCTCTGACTGTGCAGTTCTAAAAGCTGATTCTAAATCTTCTGGTTTTTCAACCAATCTCATCCCTTTTCCGCCACCACCATGAACTGCCTTAAGCATTATTGGATAACCGATTTCATCTGCCACTTTTTTAGCTTCTTCCAAATCTTTTACTGGGTCTTTTGTCCCTGGGACTACAGGCACACCAGCTTCTTGCATCGCTTTTCTAGCACCAGTTTTACTACCCATAAGCTCGATATGCTCAGGCGATGGTCCAATAAAAATTATCCCTTCATCAGCACACGCTCTAGCAAAATCAGCATTTTCTGCATAAAATCCGTATCCAGGATGGATCGCAGCTCCTGTTTTTTTGGCAATATCTATTATTCTATCCATCTTTAAATAGGAAGTATCAGCTGGACTATCTGTGATACAATAAGCTTCATCAGCATACCTTACATGAGGAGCTTTTCTATCAGCATGTGTATAAATTGCTACAGTGCCAATCCCCATTTTTCTACAAGTTCTAAAAACTCTAATTGCAATTTCACCTCTATTTGCAACTAATACTTTTTTTATCTCAGGCATAGTTTTCCTCCATAATTTTAAAGTGGTATATTACCATGTTTTTTAGGTGGATTTGACTGTCTTTTGTTTGCCAACAATTCGAATGCCTGAATAACCTTTGGTCTAGTATTTTCTGGAATAATAACTTCATCAATAAATCCTAATTCAGCAGCTCTATATGGATTTGCAAAAGTTTTTCTATATTCTTCTACTAATCTCTTCTTCATTGCATCTGGGTCATCAGCTTTTGCAACCTCTTTAGCAAAAAGTATCTGTACAGCACCATCTGGACCCATAACTGCAATTTCAGCAGTTGGATAAGCAAAGTTTATATCCCCTCTAACATGTTTAGAACTCAAAACATCATAGGCTCCACCATAAGCCTTCCTTGTAATTACAGTAACTTTAGGAACAGTAGCTTCGCAATAAGCATACAGCAATTTAGCACCATGCTTAATAATACCACCATACTCTTGAGCTGTCCCAGGCATAAAGCCAGGTACATCAACAAATGTTAATAATGGTATATTAAAAGCATCACAAAATCTTACAAATCTCGCACCTTTTAATGATGCATCTATATCAAGTGCTCCAGCTAAAACAGCTGGTTGATTTGCAACAATACCTACAGTTTTACCATTTAATCTTGCAAAGCCAACTATTAAATTTTTTGCATAATGCTGATGGATTTCAAAAAAGTTACCATCATCAACTATTAATTTTATAACATCATACATATCGTAAGGTTTGTTAGGATCTGTAGGTATTATCTCGTTTAATTTTTTCTCAATTCTGTTTGGATCATCTTTACAAGGAACAACAGGTGGATCTTCCATATTATTAGATGGAAGATAGCTCAATAATTCTCTTATTCTCATCAAGCACTCTTCATCATTTTCAGCTGCATAATGTGCCACACCACTCTTGGTATTATGTGTCATTGCACCACCAAGTTCTTCTTTAGTAACCACTTCATTTGTCACAGTTTTTACAACTTCTGGACCAGTGATAAACATATAGCTAGTTTCTTTAACCATAAAAATAAAGTCTGTTAACGCTGGGGAATAAACTGCCCCACCTGCACAAGGTCCCATTATTGCACTTATTTGTGGTATTACGCCTGAAGCAAGTGTATTTCTCAAGAATATATCAGCGTATCCAGCCAAAGAAAGAACACCTTCTTGAATCCTTGCACCACCAGAGTCATTTAATCCGATAACAGGTGCGCCAACCTCCATTGCAAGATCCATAATCTTGCAAATCTTTTTAGCAAACATTTCAGAAAGCGACCCACCAAATACAGTGAAATCTTGTGAAAAAACAAATACTGTTCTACCATTTATTTTACCGTAACCAGTTACTACCCCATCACCCAAAATTTTATTCTTTTCCATACCAAAATAATTACACCTATGAACAACAAACTTGTCTAACTCTACAAATGTCCCTTTGTCCAATAACTTATCGATTCTTTCTCTTGCAGTAAGCTTACCTTTTTCATGCTGTTTTGCAATTCGATCTGGGCCACCGCCCAATTCAGCTTTGCGATTTAATTCCTGAAGCTCTTTAATTTTATCTTCCATAAAACTCCCCCTGTGTTTATTATTACAATAATAAAACATAATTTTTATTTTAAGTCAATATAAAAATATTTACGATGACTTGTTAAATATTTATCTTGAAATAAATGAAAATTATATGCTTTATCAATCAAATACTTTTTTAATTTTAATAATGTTCACATTATTAATGTTTTACTAAATGTAAACTGTATAAAACCTCTTTTAGGTTTTTTAATGCTTTTTTTACATCCCACATCTGTTTTTCCCTATTACCACAATAATTTGAAATCGCTCTAATCTGATAAGCATTAACATTAAATTTTTTACATACCAGCCCAAAAGCTGCTCCTTCCATAGATTCAATAGATGCATTTGTTTTCTTATGATAAAGTTCACTTAATTTGTCATCACCAGATATCAAAGAAACAGTATTAGCATTAACAACTTTTAATGAATTAAAAATTAAAAAAGTTGTTTTATTATCCTTACAAACTGGAAAGTTGATTTCGTTAGTCATTTTAATTGTATTATTATGAAATAATGCTTCATCAACAAAATAATCCTCTTTAATAGATACCACATCCCCTACTTTCAAACCAGTGTCTTTATATGCACCAGCAATACCTGCTAATAAAATCTTATTGAATCTAATATTTAAATTTAAAAGATAAGTAATCGTTATTGCAGTATTTATTTTACCAATACCACTAATAACAACTAATAAATCGTCACTTAAGGCATATTTTAATATGCTATTATATTCGATTAGTTGATATTCAAAAAGATAATTATATTCATTAACAGTTGGGATAACAATGATATTTTTGACTTCTATATCTTTTAAATTCCTTTTCATCAGCAATTACTTATTAATTTATTCCAACCAAAAGACCGCTTTACAGCTTCTTTCCAAATAGAGTACCCTTTAATGTAGTACCCATCCCTATCATTTTGTCTAAAAACTGAATCTAAAGCTCTAAACTTTAATATATCATCTTTATTCCAAACTCCTGATATAATACCTGCCAAACCTGCAGCACCAAATGCTGTGGATTCTTTAATAGATGGTTTTTCTACAGGTATACCTAACATATCAGCCTGTATTTGCATCAATAATCTGTTTTCTGATGCACCTCCATCTACAGAAAGCGTTTTAAAATCAATCTCTGTATCCTTTTTTAATTCTTCATAAATATCTTTTACTTGATAAGCTATTGCTTCAAGTGCAGCTCTAGCCAAATGCTCTTTTTTTGTACCTCTTGTAATACCAATAATAATACCTCTCGCAGAATGATCCCAGTAAGGTGCACCTAACCCACTAAAAGCAGGTACTATAAAAACCCCTTCAGAACTATCCACTTCTGCTGCAAGCCTTTCAATATCAGAACTTTTTTCTATCAGATTTAGATTATCCCTTATCCACTGAACGAGTGATCCACCTATAAAGACACTTCCTTCCAAAGCATACTCAATATCATCATCTATCTTCCATGCAATCGTTGAAATGAGACTTTCGCTTTGATAAATATTGTTTTTAGTGGATGTCATCAAAAATAAACCTGTCCCATAAGTATTTTTTATTAATCCTTCCCTCCAGCCTCCATGAGCAAAAAGAGCAGATTGTTGATCACCAATCACAGCAGTTATCGGTATTTCACACCCAAAAAATTTTTTATCGACAACTCCAAAAAAATCACCTGATGGTTTTACTTCTGGCAAAATATTTTCTGGGATACCAAATAATTTTAACAATTCACTGTCATACTCTAATTTGTTAATATTAAAAAACATAGTTCTTGAAGCATTTGTAATATCTGTCAAATGAGCATTATTTGATGTCAAATTATAAAGCAACCAACTATCGACAGTACCAAATAAAGCATCACCTTTATCAATAGCTTTTTTTACATTTTCAACATTTTCATACAACCATATTACCTTTGTAGCACTAAAATATGGATCTAAAAACAACCCTGTTTTTTCTTTAATCATTTTTTTATTTTCTACTAATCTATCACAAATTTCTGAAGATCTTCTACATTGCCAAACTACTGCATTATATAAAGGCTCTCCACTATTTTTATCCCAAATTATTGTTGTCTCTCTTTGATTTGTAATCCCAATAGATATAATGTTTTCTGAACCAACCTTATCAATAACATCTTTTAACACTTTCAAGGCACTATTAAGTATATCAAAAGGGGCTTGCTCTACCCACCCACTTTTAGGGAATATTTGTGGAAATTCTGTGTAAGAATAAGCTGCAATATTACCTTCCAAATCAAATGCAATAGCTTTATTCCCTGTAGTACCAGAATCTAATGCTAAAACATATTTTTTCATAGTACACCTCTTTTTCAAACTACTAAATAATTCAAATTAATTATAACATCAAACAAAAAAGATTGCCATTTACAATAATTAGAAGTAAAAAATCTAACATGAATTTTGAAAGGTTATACTTACCCCATTCTACAAAATGTTTTGTTTGCGGTATTGATAATGAAATCGGTTTAAAACATATATTTTATGTGGAAAACAATACTGTTTGCTCAGATATTTTAATCCCAGATGGGTATAACGGCTTTAAAGGGATCGTTCATGGTGGGATAGCTTCTGCATTACTTGATGAAACTCTTGGTTGGTGTGCTTATGTTTTTAGCAGTGCCAAAAATCTCTGTTTTACAAGAATGTTACAGATAAAATTTAAAAAGTCACTTCATATTAAAGAAAACTATAGGATAATTACTGAATTTGTTGAAGAAAAAAGAGGACTCTATACCGTCAAAGGGTATATATTAGATAAAAATAATATAAAATATATCGAAGCTGATGGTCATTTTGTTGAAATTTCTGATGAAAAGATGAAAGAAACAATTAAATATCTTCTATTTGACAAAAATAAAAAATATTTTCCAAAAATAATTACCCGTATCAAAGAATTGACGGCAAGAGATTAACTATAAAAAATACAAGCAGCACATTTATTGTTGAATAAATATAATTCAAGCGATTAATTTTACTATATGCAAACACTGCAAGTGATAAGTACCATCCAATATGTAATGCGTAAAAAATACTTAAAAAACTTATTGGAATAATAAAACTAACTATTGCAAAAATATCAATGCTTTCATAAGCCATAAAAACTCTCAAAAATGCTAAAAAACCAAATTTTTTATTTGGAGATAAAAAATAAAGAAACCCTATAAAAAACAGGGTTAAAAGAACTGTTTCTATGATATGACCAATTGAATATGATACTTTACCATCTAACCCCCTTACAGGTAATGAAATCATAAAAAGAAAAATTGTGATTAAATTAAAAGTGTGTTTATTATTCAGCAGCAAAAAAAGAAGCCCTTTCTCATCAAAAAAAGAAGCTTTAAAAGACAATTTTATAGTTTGTAATAATGTAGGGAATCCAGCTTTTACTTTTTTACCATTCATCAGTAATGAAGACATCCTATTGCACCATTAAATTGTGCATTTTTTACAACTTCAATTTTATCGTTAACTAACTTTTCTAAAAAATATATTACCCCTTTTAGTTTAGCCACTCCACCTGATGCAAAATATCTATCATTTTTAAATCTTTTTAACATAGGATATATCCGTTTTGCAATTGACTCATTAATTCCGGCAGCAATTTCTGAAATTTTATACCCTTCTGCTATTTTACCCACAATCTCTGATTCACTAAAAATTGCACAGGTGCTATTCAATTTAATCGGTTTTTTGGTTTCGTTTGCTAATTCTTCTAATGTTATCCCCAAGATATTTGCACTGTTTTCTAAAAATCTTCCTGTACTTGCAGCACATTTATCATTCATTACAAAATCTTCTATATATCCATTTTTCACATATATTACCTTAGAATCCTGCCCCCCTATATCAATAAGGGTAAAGTTTTCATAATTCATTTGAATAAGAGCACCTTTGTAATGAGCTTTTATCTCGGATATTATATTTGCATTTTTAAAAGCAAGAACATTCCTTCCATAACCCGTAGCAGTAATATCTACATCATCTTCATTCAAAAATGCTTTCATATCCACATAGATATTTTGTTCTTTTTTAAACACATATTTTTTATAAAATTCTATTGTATCAATTTTTTTTAGAATAAATTCATCATCTCCACTTTGTATTGCTACTTTTACAAAACGACTTCCTAAATCAATACCAACTTTCATCCTTTTTTACCCTGCAACATCTCTATAAAAGATTCAAGCCTGATTTTTGTCCTAGCATCAATCCCTTCAGGGTCATTCCCTTCGATAGTAATAACAGGGATATCCAACTCTTTTTTAATAACAACATCCTGAATCTGTCTATAACAAAATGATTGGACATAATGTATAATACCGTCTATCTCCCTTTTCTTAATCTGCTTCTTTATATCTTCTAATCTAAATTTAATATCATAAGGGTATGTGTATCTTGCAAAACGCTCAACATAATCAAACTCAATATAAGGGATAGAAAATTGTCTTTGAACCTCATTAAATACCACCTGACAATCCCTTTCTTCTATAAATTGATAAATATCAGTAAAAATAGTTGGCACACCGATAAAACCAAGTCTAACCTTTTTATTTAAAGACCTTCTATTTTTTATCTCATCCAAAAATTTATCTAATTCTTTTTCATAACTAACATAATCAGAATTAAAATCAGTAGAAGTGACCAACCACAAGTGATTTTCAAATCCTGAAACAAAACCTTCTATCGTGTATTCATCAAGCCTAATAAGTTTCTCTCTTATTTTATCAATTCTATCTATTGTATTTTTTACATCATTCCACTCAACATTTAATTCTATCATCAAATTATTTATCTGATTTTTTAAAAAATTTACCTTATCTTTTTCACCATAAGGGTAAGCAAAAGGAATAACATTCTTTGATTTAGACCTAAAAATCTCCATTAATGCATGGGTATTCGAACAATCCCCTTCAATAACACCTATTACTGTGTCAATATCGTTTTCAAGCACTGCAGTATAAATCCCCTTTATCCAGCTGCAAGTATTTCTAGGAAGGCCATCCTCCTCAGCCTTTTCTATATACCTATATGGGGATCTACTTGTTATAAATATATTGTTTAAATCTATAGGCACTTTTTCGGCTGCAAAAATTATATCTACAGGTATTGTGGTGGTAAAACCGACTTTTTTCACGATAAAGAAAACTCAATATATCTTTTTATCTCTTTATGTAACCCTTTTCTGTTTTGGAAAAGGATATTGTTATTTTCAAAAAATGCATCCATTTCATGAAAATCAACTATTGCAAACTCTGTCCCATCATCAAGGGATACTTTATAAACTTTTGTAAAATCATTAAATTTCAATACAGTACCATTCATCTTTTTCCTTCTTTTTAAAAATAATACCTCAATTTTCAAATCATCAATTATATTAAACTTAACATCTTCAAACCTCATATCATCAAAAACAGCCATCCATTTCTCCATATTTACCCCTTGATTACACATAATGGTCTTAATTTAGCCACCTTTTTTGCTATGCCCAGATAATCTACAATTTCCACTACTTTAGATACATCTTTGTAAGCATCTGGCATCTCTTCTTTTAAAGTTTTTTTACCTCTGCTAATGACTATAATACCCTCACTTTTTAGCTCGTTTGCAATATTTCTATTTTGTGCCATTTTGATAGCCTTATGTCTACTTAGCACTCTCCCTGCACCATGGCAAGCAGAGTTAAAACTTCTTTCTGGAGCTTTATTCCCACCTACTAAAATATACGAGTATCTCCCCATATCACCAGGGATAATAACAGGTTGTCCAGTTTTTCTGTAGTGTTCAGGTAGCAAGTCAGAACCTTTAGGTAGAGATCTGGTAGCACCTTTTCTGTGAACTGCTAACAATTTTTCTTCCCCATCAACTTCAAACTTTTCAAATTTTACAATATTATGAGCTACATCATACAAAAGAGATGGATTTAAAGATTTAACTTTTACTTTAAGTATTTCAGCTAATGCTTTGATAGCTATTGATTGTAATATTTGTCTATTAGCCCAAGCAAAATTAGCGGCACAACTTAAAGCTGCTAAATATTCCTGCCCTTCAGGGGATAAAACAGGTGCACAAGCTAACTGTTTATCAGGAACATCTATTTGATACTTTTTTAGTGCTCTTTCGAAAATGTCAAGAAAATCACTGCATATTTGGTGACCAAGCCCCCTTGAGCCTGAATGTATTAATAGCGTTAATTGCCCTTTAAATAGCCCCCAATTTTTAGCAACATCATCTAAAAAAATCTCTTCTATATAACCAATCTCTAAAAAATGATTACCACTACCAAGGGTTCCTAATTGATCATAACCTCTTTCATAAGCTTTATTGGAAACCACATCAGGTCCTGCATCATCCAGTTTTCCGTAAGATTCTGTATTCAACAAATCAGCTTCCGTTCCAAACCCTTCTTCAACAGCCCAATATGCCCCTTTTTTTAAAACATTCTTCAATTCTTTTTTCTTTAGCTTAATATTGCCACCTTCCCCAACTCCACAAGGGATATTTCTATATAAATGTTTAGCAATATCTTCTAAATCACTTATTACTTCATCCTTGTTTATATCAAATTTAATTAATCTAACACCACAATTAATATCGAACCCTACTCCACCAGGAGTAATCACACCTTCATTTATATCAGTAGCTACAACACCACCTATAGGCAAACCATACCCATAATGAATATCAGGCATTGCAATTGATGCCTTTTTTATTCCTGGAAGTGTTGCAGAGTTCACAACCTGTTGAGCAGAACCTTCATTGAGTATATCAACAAGCATACTATTATCAGCATAAATGATACCAGGAACATTCATCCCTATTTTTTCATCTTTTTCAATTTCAAAGATATATTTGTCTTTCTGTTTGATTTTCATACTGGCTAATTTAAATATTTTTTATAATTTTGCAATCAAATTTAAAATTATTCTTGATTTATCTACTTAGTAATATAATATTTTCTTGATGGTATTTAGAAAATTTATGCAAATCGTTGCCTTTTTATTTTTAGTTGTTTTATTTAGTTATCTCATTTTCAAAGGTGCTTCAAACACAGGCTATAACTGGCAATGGTTCAGAGTAAAACGGCTATTTTTTGAAATAAATGAAGGTAAATTTATCTTTGGTCCATTATTAAAAGGGTTGTTTGTTACTTTTCAAATATCATTCTTTTCATTTATATTGACAAATATTTTTGGATTTATTTTCGGAATTTTTAGAACATTAAACTCATTTTCAGCAAGATTAATAGGTTATCTCTATGTGGAAATTTTTAGAAATACACCACTATTAATACAAATACTTTTCTTTTATTTTGTAATTGCACCTGTGTTTAATATCTCAGCTTTCTGGTCAGCTGTAATTGCAATAAGCATGTTTGAAGGTGCCTATGCATGTGAAATAATTAGAGCTGGAATAGAAAATGTGGATAAAGGGCAATGGGAAGCATCATTTAGTCTTGGGTTGAACACCTTTAAAACATTTATATACATAATACTACCACAAGCCGTAAAAACGATAATTTATCCACTTATCAATATTTTTGTTTCCCTTATTAAAGACTCTGCACTTGTTAGTGTTATTGCTATCTATGATTTAACCATGCAAGCGCAAAAAGCAATTTCAGAGACATTCATGACTTTTGAGATTTGGATAATAGTCGCCTTTACATATTTGATTATAAATATTATAATAACATTAATAATTAAGATTTTTCATAAAAAAACATTGAGAGGTGAAAAATGAAAATTTTGAAAAAAATAGTATTTTTACTGCTTTTTTTAACAGTTTTTACAAATTTATATGCTAATGAAAGTACATTAGATAAGGTTTTGAAAAAAGGTGTATTAAAAGTAGGTATGTCAACATTTGTTCCTTGGGCAATGTACGATAAAAATGGAAATTTGATAGGATTTGAAATAGATGTAGCAAAGAGATTAGCAAAAGATATGGGAGTTAAAGTGGAGTTTGTCCCTACAAAATGGTCAGGTATAATCCCTGCTCTTTTAACTGGTAAATTTGATATTATTATTGGAGGTATGAGTATAACTCCACAAAGGGCTCTAAAAGTAAATTTTTCAATCCCTTATGATTACTCAGGGATGTCCATAGTTGCTAACAAATTTAAAGCGAAGGGTTGGAATAAGCTATCAGATTTTAATAAAAAAGATGTCATAATAGCGGTAAGAATCGGCACCACAGCAGAAGTCGCTACCAAAAGATTTTTCCCTAATGCAAAGATAAAACTTTTTGATGACGAATCACAAGCAATTCAAGAACTGCTCTTAGGCAGAGCCCATGCAGTAGTAGCTTCTGCTCCAATGCCAGCATTTCAAGCAATAGAGCATCCAGATAAGCTTTATTTACCAATCAATGATACTTTTACAAAAGAACCAATAGGTTTTGCTGTTAAAAAAGGTGATTATGACTTTTTAAACTTTTTAAACAGTTGGATTAGATATGTTGATGCTGAAGGGTTTTTAAAAGAGAGAAAACAATACTGGTTTTATACAAGAGATTGGGAAAAACTAATAAAATAGATATTAATATTTTAAAAATAATGAGATTGCTACCCCTCATTATTCAATTATAAATTAAATATGAAAAGAGAATTGCTGGGTAGCAATCTCAAATTTAAAATTTTTATAGGTTTACATAAAAAAGTTTACTTATGAAAAGAGATATAAAATTCACTAAACTCGATTTAATAATCTTGAGCATTTTTTTTATATCAGTCTATTACTTTTTCTATAAAATAAATAACAGCATGCACTACAACTGGAAATGGGGACAAATTTTTCAATATTTTTTTAAAGAAATAAATGGAAAAATTGTTCCAAATGTTATTATGATAGGAGTTATAAACACTTTAAAAATAAGTATTTATTCTATAATAGTATCCACTTTTATCGGATTTGTTTTTGGTATTATGAAAGCATCTAAAAATACTTTTTTTAGACTAATATCGATTAGCTATGTTGAAATTATTAGAAATATCCCATCAATCGTCGTAATATTTGTCGTTTATTTTTTCCTTGGTGATATATTTATTAAAATATTCAACATTGAGCAGATATTAGATTTTTTTTACAACAAATACCCAGACTTTTTTAATTTAATGTTGGTGGAAAGAGGCAGGGCTTCTGTATTTATTATAGGGATTTTAGCATTATCGTTATATGAAAGTGCATATATTTCTGAAATAGTAAAAGGTGCAATCCTGGCTATAAAGAAAGAGCAAATAGATTCTGCTAAAAGTCTTGGGATGAACAAATGGCAAAGATTAAGATATATTATTTTGCCTCAAGCGATGCCCCTTATTATTCCACCTTTAACAGGACAGATGGTTTCAACTATTAAAGATTCTGCAATACTTTCTGTAATTTCAATTCCAGAGCTTACTTTTCAGGGGATGGAATTAATGGCATCCACCTATCTTATTTTTGAAATTTGGATTATAATTACAGTAATTTATTTAGTTATTAATACTATATTATCTCACTTCTCTTCAATTTTAGAGAATAAAATGGCTATAAAATAAATCGAAGGTATTGCACAATAATAATTACTTATATATCTTAGATTGCTTCGCTAACGCTCGCAATGACAAATTTCCCTGTCATTGCGAGGCAACAAAAGTTGCCGAAGCAATCTCATTATTATTATAATTATCAACATATTAGTCTATTGTGCAACATCCTCAAATAATTATTCTCTAGTTTTTAGATAATTCGCATAAATAGCATTGGCACAAATTGTAAGAAATTTTACCATATCACTATCACTTCTTGAAGTTATCACAATTGGAGCCTTTGCACCCACAACAATATTTGCAACATCGGCACCCATTGTCATTGCCCAGGATTTATATAAAAAATTTCCCGCTTCTATATGAGGAACCACCAAAACATCAGCATTTCCAGCTACTGAATTATCTTTTAACCCTTTCTTTATAGCAGCCTCCTCATAAAGTGCTAAATCATAAGACAAAGGGCCATAGACATCGACATTTGCAGGCCATTCTAACTCTGATAATTTTTTCTCAAGAATTGTTGAAGGGATTTTTTCTGTAGGGATTTCATTTGCATCAAGAAGAGCAACATTTACCTTCCTCATCCCCAGTGCAAAAGCTACATCTATAGCATTATTTACAATATCTTTTGCAAGGTTTAAATCACCTTCTGGAAAAAGCTCAGGGTTAATTGCAGGATCAGTGAGCAAAATAAACTTTTCTCTATCAAAAAGTTCAAAAATACTGACAAGGCTAATTCTTCTGCCAGTTGGTATCCCGTATTCTTTGTTTAAGACCTCTTTTAGCATTATGGCAGTATTTATATTCCCCTTCATTAAGTAATCAGCTTTATTCTCTTTAATCAATTCCACAGCTCTTTTTGCATATATTTGATAATAGTTTGAAAGACTGCTATCTATATGTTCAAAATCATAATGATTTGAAAAGGTTAAAAGTTTTGCATATTTATCTTGTAAATTATTTTTGTCACCTACTAAAAATGCTTTATCTATCAAACCTTCAATAATAGCTTTATTTAAGGCCTCAATTGACGAATCATCAGGATTAATCAATGCTATATTCTGTTTACCGATAGCTTTAGCAGCATTTATCAAATCTTTCATTTTCTTGCCTTTAGTTTTAAAGAGCATAGTATCTCCGTAATAAATTGTGGCAAAAATGCGTGATTTATCAGTGAGAGATTCAATTTTATGTCTTTGTGATGAATCAAAATAGATAGTATCACCCACATTAAGAGTATATTCTTTCCCCTCTATCGTAAGCTTTATCTTCCCTTCGATAAGATAAATGAATTCCTCTCCATTATGTACACTTTCATCTATTTCAAGCGGTTTAGTTTTATAGATATCAACCAAAAAAGGCTCTACAGCCTTATTAGAAAATTTTGGTGCAAGGTTTTCATAAACAAGGTATTCTTTCCTCCTTATTACTACACGCTCTTCTGGAGTTGTCTTTACCACCTTTTTTTCATCCTCATCAATACCATAAAGAAGCCTCGAAACACTTACATTTAAAAATGATGAAATTTGCAAAAGCTGCGACACTGAAGGTTGAACTTCACCATCTAAAATCATTCCTAATTCTTTTTCATTAATTTTCAATAAAGATAATATATCGTCTACATCAACCTTTTTTTCTTTAAGAATAGATTTTATGTTTGCACCAGTGTTTATAAATTTATTCGTAAATCTTTGCATCTTCTTCCCCTTTCAAAACTCTAATTGCTCCATTGACTAAAGCTTCTATTTCATATTCACCTGGAACAATAAATATTTTATCTAAAAATTTTAAATACTCTTTTATTTTGCTCATAAAAAACTCACTTTTTGCAAGACCACCTGTTATGACCAAAGCATCGACTAATCCACAAGCTGCAGCATAAAGAGAGCCAATCTCTTTTACTATGTTATAAACAAAAGCTTCTACTACAGTTTTTACATAATTATCAGTATTATACAATTTTTCTACATCTTTCATATTTTTAGTTTTTAGAAGTGAAAAAATCCCCGATTCTTTACTAATTATTCTCTTTAATTGCGAAAATGATATATTATTTTTTTCCATAAAATCAATTAATCCATCGATAGGTAAGCCACCTGCCCTTTCCACGGCAAATGGGCCATCACCATCAAGACCGTTATTTACATCTACTACCTTACCATTTTTATGAAGTCCAATCGTAATCCCACCACCAAGATGAGCCACAATCAAAGTGGATTCCTCATATTTTTTACCAAGCTCATTTATTGCAATTCTTCGAGCCACTTCTTTGTGATTTAGAGCATGGAATTTACTTTTTCTTAAAATATCTTTAATGCCCGTAATTTTAGCAATCTCCCACATTTCATCAATAACAGGAGGATCAACAATATAAGCTTTGCAGTCATAAATTTTAGCAAATCTCATAGCAAGAATTCCACCAAGATTTGCAGGATGTTCACCATTCACACCACACTTTAAATCATTAAGTATTTTATCATTTACCTGATAAACTCCACCTTCAATCGGCTTTAAAAGACCACCTCTAGCAACAACTGCGTCAAATTTTAGATTATACAGATTATTTTCAACCAAAAAATGTTTAATATTATTAAACCTTACAACTTCCTGGTCAATCACTCTAACAATTTTTATAAATTCTTCATCTAAATGTTCTATATTATATTTCATTAACTTATCATTTGAGAATATACCGATTTTCGTGCTTGTAGAACCTGGATCAATAGCAAGAATATTCATAAAAACTCCTCAGTATTTTTAATATTACTTAACACAAATTACAAAAATTTACAAATTTATTTTTATGGGGAAGTAATAATTATTGAACGATTTAATTATATCGTTTTCATCATTAGATAAATTTTGGAAATCTTTTTAACTTTTATCTATATTCAAAATATCTTTAATCTGGTTAACTAATTCCTCAAATTTGAAAGGTTTCTTTAGAAATGGATATTTAAAATCATTCAACAAATATCCAGATATAACAATCAAATTTTTACAAAAACTTTCTAACATTTCTAAAAACTTACTTGATTTTACACCAGGTAAAGAATAATCAGAAATAATCAGATCGTAGCGTTTCTCCTTTAAAAGATTAAGAGCTTCATCAGCACTCAAGGCACAATCCACTTCTAATCCAAGCTGTTTTAAATAAATAGATAGAGATTCAAGGATAAACTCCTCATCATCTATTAGCAAAATTTTATACCCTTTTAAAATATTATCATGTGAACTGCTTTCAAGTTTAGATTCTTTACTGCTATCTAACATCTCTTTTGCAGATGGCAAAAGTATGTAAAAAGTTGTACCTTTGTTCTCCTCTGATTCAAATGTTATGTATCCATCATTGTTTTTAACCAGACCATACACCTGAGCAAGCCCAAGCCCATTCCCATGCTCTTTGGTGGTAAAATAGGGGTCAAATATTTTATCTTTTATATCATCTGAAATTCCACTGCCTGTATCAGAAACCGATATTAAAATATATTGACCATTTTTTACGAGTCCAACTAAATTCTTAAAACTGTTATCCACAATTTCTATATTCGAAATCTGAATATTAATCTCCCCTTCTTTGTCACCGATTGCATCTTTGGCATTTACACATAAATTCATCAATATTCTATCCAAATGAACTGGATCAATTTCTATATTGTAAGTATCTTTATTATCATATTTAATATTTAAATGTATATTCTTTGGAAAAGTTTCTTTGAGCATTTTTATAAACTCTTTTAAGTATGGTACTAAATCAAATCTTTGTTTTTGCCCTTCAGATTTTCTTGCAAAATCAAGAAGCTGCTTGATAATATTTGCCGCTCTATCCACAAGCTTTTCTATATTTGTGAGTAGATTAATCTTGTTTTTATCAGATTCCATAGACTTTACAGCGTATGCCATTCCGCTGATACCTGTTAAAATATTATTAAAGTCGTGAGCAATACCTGCTGTAAGCTGTCCTATAGAAGCAAGTCGATCAACCTTTGAGATTTCTCTTTCATATTTTACAATATCAGTAATATCAATTAACAACAAAACCTTAAAAAAGTTTTCTTCAACTTTTATTTCTCGAAGAAAAACTTTGTAATGTTTATCATTAAGTTCAAACTTATCTTTTGATTTATTCAAAATAAACTCTAAATCCTTATCTGTAAAATTCTTTTTAAATAACACATTAGACAATACGATATCATCATTCTCATCCAAAACTACTACAGCCGAATTTAGATTATCCAATATCTCTTTTATGAACTGGTAATTTAACCTAACCTCTTCTATTAGTCTGTTATTTTCCTCTATAGCATCCTTTAATCTTTTCTTTTTGTTAATATACTCATAAACGATTTCTATGATTTTTAAAACAGCCTTAATTCTTTCTATAAAAATTTCCTGCAAATCACCTTTAAACATAACTAAAAGATAACCAAGATAAAACTTAAAAATATAGTACTTCTCATCACAATAAAAGTTGTTAACAAAATAGCTATCAGAATTTAAAAGCTCTTTTAAATCACTTATTTCTGACTCATAGACTTTATCTAAATAAAACTTATAACCATTTTTACCATAGGGTGAAACTAAAACAAATTTATTTGTTTTAAATACATTTTTTAAAACACCAAAAAAACTCTCATCACTTATATACTCCCATTCCATTTAACTCATCCAATAGTTCTAAAACCCTTTCAACATAGTAAGTAATCTCTTTTTTCTCTACAAAGAAACCTATGTTTTCAGTAATATCTTTTAAGTATGTTTCAAAATAAATTTTATCTTTATCATGTTTGTAAAAATTAATTGCATAAGCCCATACAGTCCTGTTTTTTATCTTAAATTTATAAAAAACTTCACTTTTATCATTTTTCTTTGCAATATCTATCATTTGTTCATAAATATCTTCAAAGTTATTAGCTAAAATCTCTTTAAATAGATTTTCAGAAAATAACTTCTCTTTAGAATCTATATATTTAAAAACTTCATCAGATACATCAGAAAGTAATATCTTTCCTTCTTTAATAAAACCTTTTACATAAATAAAACCTAAACTAGTTAGAACTTCTTTGACTTTTGAATCACCATACATCAATTCATCCTCTTAAATATAAAAAAATGAAAAAAATCTTTTTAATCGGTTAAAAACCAATTTTTTATAACTTTTATTGTATTTATAAATCACTAGCATACACTACAGTATAACTTATCTATTAAATTTTGCCAATTACATAACATGTTTTTAAAATATTCTAATATATTATTTAAATATTTACAAGATAAAAAGATGATTTTTTATATTTAATAAAATTATTTTTGCTCTTTAATTGGTAAAAATCGCCATCGATTTGGCACTCATCTAAACCTTTAATTTTAATAATATCAGAATAGATCTTGTCTCCTATAAAACCATTATGTAAAGCAATTGAAACAATATTTAGTAAAAGGTTTAATCTATTACCGTTTTTCAAATAAAAAATATTTAATTTATCCTTCATAAAATTTTTAGACAGATTAAAATTTCCAGCATATTTATTACTGACAGCAACAATCAAATGATTAGCTTCATACCTCTTCCCATTAGCAAAAAATTCAAATGAGTTGAATTTTTCATACAAAAATGTTTTCAATCCAGAATACACATAAGCAAACTTGCTAAACCTTTTTTTAAGGTTTAAATCCACATTCTTAACACTTAAGGCATCAAAACCAAAACCCGCCATTAGAGAAAAATATCTCTCTCCGACAATTCCCAATGGAATAGCATTAAAATTAGCAATATTCATTTTTTCAGCTGCTTTTAAAGGGTTTATAGGAATTTTATATTCTCTACAAAAAACATTACTAGTGCCAAAAGGTATTTTATAAAGAAGAATCCCCTTTGATTTATCTACTCTATTTTCAATTCCATTTATCACCTCATTTAACAAACCATCCCCACCAGCAGGAATAATTATATCGTAATTTTCTTTTTTTGCTATCTTTTCAGCATGGCCAGCATACTCTGTATAAACAACTTCAATTTTTCTCAATTTTCTATTTAATATATCAATACACTTTTTAAATTTATTTTTATCAAAACTTCCACTTACAGGATTTGCCAAAATAAGTGTTTTCAATACTTACTCCTTTTAATAAATGGGATTAACATAGAAACATCTTTTTTATACTTTATATATTCTTCACCAAATTTCCTTATTAATTTTCTCTCCTCATTAATTGCTCCAACAACTAAATATATTGTAAAAATAACACTCACTACCAAATCCTTGTAATACATAGGCCTAAACCATAACAAAATAATTGCAGTAAAATAATAAGGATGTCTGACAAATTTTAAAGCACCATTTTTTACAAATTTTTCTTCAGGTTTTACATCTCTAATACCATATTTGATAAAATTTTTAACCTGCTTTATCCCCAAAAATGAGCTGTTATCATAGGACTTTGAAGCATAATAACCAAATGCTAATGCTAATAAATCAATTAGATATAAAAAAGCTTTAACATATACTGGTGGATTGAAAAAATAAATTTTAGGTAGTTTTACATAAATTATCCATGCTGGTATTAATAAAACAGAAGAAATTAAAACATAAAAAAACCTATACCACCACTTGTAATAATACCTCTTCATCAAAACATCATCAGCCAAAACTGAATGTAATACAGAATATAAAATCAGATATATACTCAAACCAACCATTTGCTAAACAAAATCTTTTTCTGATACACCCAAAAAATCAACTATTACATCTATATATTTTGACATATCAAAACTATTCTCATTTACAAAAGCAGAAATATGTTTTTCTAAAACCTCATCATCTAACTCTTGAGCATATTTTTTTATAAAAGGGTAAACAAGTTGCATATTATTTTTAGAGTATAATATAGAATTCTTTATTATATTATTGATATTATTAGCCATATCTAATATTTCTCTTCTAACAACTATAGCACCCAAAGGTATTGGAGCACTATATTTTTTATCCCATTCCTCACCCAAATCTGATAGAAGATTTAAACCATAATTTTTATAAACAAATCTCCCTTCATGGATAAGTAAACCTGCATCAACATTATCATCTAAAATCGCAGGAATTATTTTATCAAATCGAAGTTGAATAAAATCAAAGTTATCCCCATAAAATCTTTTAAAAATATTAAAAGCCGTCGTATTAAAGCCAGGAACAGCTATTTTTTTACCATATAGCTCATTTATATTATAGTAATTTTTTGATACAACAACAGGCCCATAGCCAAAACTGAGAGCTCCGCCACTTTTTAATACAGTATATTTATCAATGATTTTTGGTAAGACACCGTAAGACACTTTGACAATATCAGGTATCCCTGCTATAGCAAGATTATTTAAAACTTCTACATCATCAAGTAGTGTCTTAAAATTATAAGGGTGTTCAATAAAATTTAAAATCATTGGAGAAAAAATAAATGTATCATTGGGACAGGTTGAAATGGCAAGTATTAAATCTTTTTTCATCCTCCACCCACTGGTGAAAAGAATGTTACTGTATCGTTATCACTAACTTCTGTTTCTAAATCTGCATCTTTCCCATTGACAAGAATTATTTTGATATCATCAAGTGGAATATTATAAAAATCCACAATATCTTTGACTTTTACACTTTCCCCCTTATTATCAAAAAAAGTCTCAAATTTGCCATCTTTTGAAATATATTTAGTCAAATCAGCAAATGCCTTTACTTTAATCATAAAATAACCTCACTAATTACCTGGAACTGATGTAGGTATCCTACCCAAAAGATATTTTAAGTCTTCATCGAGGAATATAATTCCACCACCAATAAATCCACTTTTTGTATCGTCATTTAGAAAATCATCATAACCCACATTTAAAAATAGGTTTTTTGTCAGATTATATTGAAGTTTTGCCTTTAAATGAGGATTTCTATCAGTATCACTATCTGAAAAATCGTAGGCATCCAAACTCAGCTGTAACCTTTCGTCTTTAAAAGGGAAATAATCTGCTCCTACACCGAACTCTGATTCCATAATACCAATCCTTAAATCAAGCTGATCGTAAAAACGCTGCACATATTGAGCTATAAAGGTTAAGGAATCTTTTGTCCTTGATGTTTTCACTTCTCTATAGCTTGTACCAGCACCAGTTCCCCCATCAATATAATAAGGCACATTCCCAGAATAGTTATAATCAGTAACTGTCGTTGTAGATTTACCCTGATCGCTTGTGGCCAAACCTAATAAATAGTATTTATTTTTTCTAGGCTGAATTTTTAGCTTAAAATACCCCTTTGACTCTCCAGTATCCCACATCTTTTCACCACTAAAAGAAAGATAAAACTTAAATCTGTCAAAGGTAGTAACAAGATTTTTTAATCCTTTAATAGTATCTTTTACATCTTTAGCCGTTTCATTATCATTAATCAGTGTACCAACTGTCCCTTTACCTTTATTTATTTTGTCTGTTATATCGTTTAGATTATCAACTGTTTTTTCCAATTTTGCTGTAACAACCTTAATATTTGAAATCGTTTCTCTTAAATCACCCTTAGAATCATCTACTAAATTATCGATATTTGTTGTTATACTATTAATCTTTTGAGCAATTTGAGGAGTTTGGTTTTTCAATGTTTCAGAAACCTCTTTTAAGTTTGCTATCAACTGATTAACATTCTCTTGATTTGCCTCTGTAACATTTTTTATTGAAACAGTAATAGCCTCTATATTTTTTACTATCTGATTTATCCTTTTTTGATTATCTTCTAACATCTGCCTGATATACTCTGTGGAATACCTGATATTTTGCAAAGTCATCTTCATATCAGCTTTTCCGTTATCTGATGCAATCACCTCTTTTAAAGAAGCAGTTATAGCTTTTATATCATCAGCAATCTCAGAAAACTTGTTTTGGAGCTCATCAAAATCAGCACTTGATTTATATTTTCTTATTTCACTTCCTGAGGCAAGATAACCCTCAGTTTCTTTCCCTACAGTCTGGAGCTCTAAATATTTTTCTCCAAGAAATCCACTTGATCTAACAACAGCTGCTACATTGGAAGGAAGTTTATACTGCTTATCGATTAATAAAACTACTTCTACATGGTTTTCTTTTAATCTAATATCTTTAACTTTACCTACCTCTACCCCTCTATATTTGACAAAAGAATCCTTTACTAAACCACTTGCATCACTTAAATATGCAATAATTTCGTATCCATCACTTTTACCAAAATTGATATTCTCAACCTTTGTAGTCATGTATCCTAATAGTAATAAACCAATCACCACAAAAATCCCAACCTTTGCTTCAAGTGAAAAGCGCATTTATATCCCCCATCAACCTATTTTTATAGGACCATCTTTAGACCCACTTAAAAATTGCCTCACATAAGGGTTATCTGTCTTTTTAAACTCTTCTGGTGTTCCATACATTACAATCTTGCCATCATAAATCATTGCAATATAATCAGCAATTTTAAAAGTGGACTCAATATCGTGAGAAATAACAACAGATGTGATATTTAGCTTCTTTTGGGTTTCATAAATAAGATTGTCCACTACATCTGTCATAATAGGATCAAGCCCTGTAGTAGGCTCATCATAAAGTATAATATCTGGCTCAAGGGCAATTGCTCTTGCCAACCCCACCCTTTTTCTCATACCACCAGATAATTCTGAAGGCATTTTATATTCCACATTTGTAAGTCCAACAAGTCGTAATTTTTCTAACACAATTTCTCTTATCTCTTTCTCTTTTAATTTAGTGTGTTCTCTTAATGGAAATGCCACATTTTCATAAACATTCATAGAATCAAAAAGAGCAGCATTTTGAAAAAGCATCCCAAATTTTTTCCTAACATTTAAAAGTTCTTTTTTATTTAAAGTTGATAAATCTTGTCCTAAAACTATCACTTTACCTCTGTCAGGTTTTAACAACCCCATCATCTGCTTTAAAAGCACACTCTTACCAGTACCTGAGGGACCAATTATGTATGTAATAGCATTTTTAGCAATTTTAAGATTTACACCTTTATGAACTTTGTATTCTCCAAAGCTCTTATGTAAATCTATTATTTCGATAGCAGCTTCCATTAGCACCTCAAAACATAAATGCAGTAAGTATATAATCAAACACTAAAATTAATACTGAAGATAACACCACAGATTCAGTCGTAGCCTTACCCACACCTTCAGCTCCACCAGTGGTATAAAACCCTTTATAACAACCAACTAAAGTTAGTATAAGACCAAAAACAGTTGCTTTAATAAGTCCATTATATATATCTTCAAAGTCTACATAACGATACATATATTCTAGATATAATGTTTTATTGATGCCTAAAATCTCGACACCAACAAAATAGCCTCCAACAACACCACAAAATACTGCAATTATATTTAAAATAGGCATAACAATAACACCAGCCAGCATCCTAGGAACCACTAAATATTGTACTGGCTCAACAGCTAAAGCATACAAAGCATCTATCTGCTCTGTAACCCTCATAGTTCCAATTTCTGCTGCTATTGCAGAACCTGCTCTAGCAGCGACCATAATGGAGCTTAAAACAGGTCCAAGCTCTCTTGCCATACCTAATCCCACAACAGTTCCCACCATATATTCAGCACCAAAACGGTGAAAACCAATGTAACTTTGAAAAGCAAAAACCATCCCTGTAAAAGTCCCAGTCAAAATGATAACAGAAAGCGAATTGATTCCAATAAATTCTATCTGCTTAAACAAAAGCTTTAACCGATAAGGGGGTACAAATACCCATCTAAAAAAATCTATGAAAAAAAGAAAAATTCTACCAGAGCCATAGATAAAATTTAAAATAGGTGCACCAACAATTTCAAAGAATTTAATCATTTATATAAACCCTTGGAATTCTATCTGAAACAGCACATAATATTTCATAACTTATTGTACCACACATTTTAGCTATCTGTTCTGCATCAATATTTTTACCTAATATCTCAACTTCACTATCTAAATCTGAATCATTGAGATGAGTTATATCTATCATTGTCATATCCATACAAACTGTACCTACTACATTACAAGGTTTTCCATTTATAAACATTATACCCTTATTGCTTAAATTTCTAAAATATCCATCTGCATAACCTATTGGAATTACTCCGATTTTCATATCCTTCTTTGCAGTATAAGTCTGGTTATAACTTATTTTATCACCTTTTTTTAATTTCTTTATATGTATAATTTTTGAAAAAATACTCATTACTGGCTTTAAACCAAATCTGTTTTCTGGGTAAACATAGCCATAACTCATAATACCAGGCCTTGTATAAGTGTATTTATTTGAATAAAAACATATTGCAGATGAGTTAAACACTGATGTTTCTGCATTAATATTATATTTCTTAAGATATCCATCAAATCGATTTATTTGCCATTTTGTATATTCTAAATCAGTATCGGAAGATGATAAATGTGTCATTACCAATACAATTCTTAAATTTGTATAATTTTTGACTAGCTCATAATAATTTGTGTGAATATCAAACCCCAACCTGTTCATCCCAGTATCAATTTTTAAAACAACATCCAAAACTACATTGTGTTTCTTTGCAAATTTATCTAATTTTGACATTATATTTTCATCAAAAATTGTTGGTGTAATTTTATATTGTATCAACTCATCAAAGTGATGTTCATCAATATAACCGAGAGTAATTATCCTTGCCTCAAAAGGTAAATTTTGTCTTAAACTTACACCCTCTTCTATTGTTGCTACACCAAAATCTTTTATACCGCACTGTTCATAAGCATGTTTTGACAATCTTATAGCACCATGACCATAAGCATCTGCTTTAACTATAGCTATAATTTTTGATTTAGAAAGAGACTTAGCAATCTCTATATTATGCTTATAATTAGCAAGATTTATTTCTGCATAAGTAGGTCTTAATGTCTTAATTTTGGTCAGCATTTTTATTGATGCCAGCCTCCATAAATAGATAAGATTTTATAAAATCATCGATATCACCATCCATCACAGCATCAACATTGCCAGCCTCATATCTAGTCCTAAGATCTTTTACCATCTTATAAGGGTGCATAACATAAGATCTAATTTGATTACCCCAACCAATCTCAGTTTTACTGCTTTCTAACTTCTCTTTTTCCTTATTTCTCTTTTCAAGCTCATACTCATAAAGCTTAGCTTTTAATATTTTCATCGCATGTGCTTTATTCTTATGCTGACTTCTTTCATTTTGACATGTTACAACTATGCCCGTTGGTAAATGAGTTATTCTTACTGCAGAATCTGTAGTATTTACATGCTGACCACCAGCACCACTTGCTCTAAATGTTTCTATCTTTAGGTCAGATTCATTTATCTCTATTTCAATATCATCATCAATTTCAGGTAAAACAAAAACAGAAGCAAAAGAAGTATGTCTTCTATTATTCGCATCAAAAGGGGAAATTCTAACCAATCTATGAACACCAGACTCACCCTTTAAATAACCATAGCTATAATCCCCAATAACATTAAAAGTAATTGACTTAATTCCTGCTTCATCCCCAGGCAACATATCAAGTATCTCGTATTTATATTTTTTTCTCTCTACCCATCTTGTATACATTCTAAAAAGCATTGATACCCAATCACAAGCCTCAGTCCCACCTGCTCCAGCATGTATTGTAACTATTGCATTATTAATATCATGTTCACCATTTAATATTAACTTCAGCTCAAAATCTGTAACCTTTTTCTTTAATTCATCAATACTTGAAACAATGTCATCTTTTACTTCTTCAGAACCTTCTTTATATAGCTCAATCAATACATCAATATCTTCTCTAATATTTAATAATTCTTTCCACTCATCTAAGAATTTTTTTAAAGAAGCTTGCTCTTTGAGTAAATGCTTTGATTCTTTTTTATTCCAAAAATTAGGATCTTCTAAAGATTTTTTGTCCACTTCTTCAATTTTTTTTAATAATTCTTCTTCATTAACAATCTGCTTAAATGAATTAATATTGTTATCTATTTCGTCCAAAGTATCATATAACTCTTCAATCAACATACTCACCCCTTAAGAACCACTAACCATAAATTTATCAAACATGATAGATGGTGTTATTACCCCACCAAAATCCCTCGTATCATCAAAAACCGCAATAACATTTTTAAGCAAATCCGTTATATTACCTGTTAATACCATTTCATTAAACGGTGTAACTTCTTCACCATTCTTAAAATAAATTCCACTTATACCTATTGAAAAATCTCCACTAATAGGATCAGCCATATGCATCCCCATAACATCAGTAACTAATAACACATCATTGTAATCTTTCAAAACATCAAAATTAACAATTTGTTCACCACTAAGTATCAAATTCGAAGCTGAAATATCAACTTTCACACTTCCTGTTATGGATGCATTACCAGTATTTTTTTGATTTAATTTTTTTGATGTAAAATTATTATGTAAAATCCCTTTTAAAATACCATTTTTAATAATTTCAGTTCTTCCTCCAACAACACCTTCATCATCAAAACAATAACTACCCACCCCTCTTTCAATTTTAGAATTATCTACAATTGATAAGTTTTTAGACGCAACTTCTTTTCCCAACATGTCTTTCATCAAACTTTTATTTTTCAAAATATTTTCTGCATTCACAAGATATTCTATTAATTCTAAAAATTCTGCCATAATAGTATTTTTAAAAACTATATAATATTTACCACTTTTTAGTTTTTTACCCCCTAATAAACTTACCGCTTCTATAGCTGCTCTTTGTCCTATTAAATTATATTCAAAATCATCAAAATAAACAGAGGATGAAAAATCATAACCACTTTGCGAATCACCATCTTTCTCAGCGACTACATAGGTTGAGCCACTAAAATTCGTGCTTTCTTCAGTTAAAACTTCACCATCAGAAAAGAGTAAATATTTCTTCTCCAAAGTAGCAGTAAAATTTGTATACCTTACATTTTTTACATATTTACTATAATTTAGTGCACTAGCCTCAATCTCTAAGGCAGTATTAACAAGTTGACTATTATTCATTTTGTAATAAAAATTATCTTTTAAATATAATTCCTTATCATACTTAGAATAATTCCTGTTTAACTCATAATTTTCATTAGTCAAATATAAAAAAATATCTTTTACTTCATTTAAAACCTTTTTTATCTCTTTCAAATCACCACCAGATACTCTAAAAGAATAATGTTTACCATCTTTGATAATTCTTATAAAATGGTCTTTATTAATAGATGTTAAAAAATCTTCAATTTCACCATGTTTTACAGTCACCTTTTTTGTCTCATTTTCAACAATTAACAGTTGAATATCATCATAAACTTTAAGCCCTTCTTCAATAATAGTCAAATAGTCCATTTAGATCTCCTTAATCATTGCAAATTCATCGCAATCAGGAAACTTGCAGCATTTTAAACAGTCAGACCAAATTTTTTTAGGTAAATCATTTTTATCAACTACTTCAAAACCTAACTTTTTAAAAAATTCCACTTGATAAGTAAGTGCAAAAACCTTTTTAATACCAATTTCACGGGCCTTTTCAATACATTTTTCAACTAAGAGTCTACCAATCCCCCTCTTATGTACATTTTTCTCAACTGCTAAAGAACGGATTTCAGCTAAATCTTCCCAAGATGGATATAATGCACAACAACCAATTACTCTATCCTCTTCCTCGTAAACTAAAAATTTTAAAATATTTTCATATATTTCGTTTATACTTAAAGTCAGCATCAAACCATCTTTTGCATAACTATTAACAAGCTGTTGTATAGCTTTAGCATCCTGCATTTTAGCATTTCTAACCATTTATAACCTTCACAAACTTTTTATACAACTCAACAGCTGACTCTTTATCAGGTAATAAATTATACCCCTTTCTTACTTTTATAACAACTTTTGTAGCATTAGCTGTAAGCGGCTTAGCTCTAAAATAAACTTTTTTCTTCCCAATCTCACCATCAATTTTTCCTTCTGATATGGAAACAATTATAATTTTTCCATTTTCATTTTTTAGTATCTGAGAAAAAACTTCAACAGCTCTTTCTTTGGATATTGGAAAGTTATCTGACACAGAATCTGCAGTCAAACTATAAGCTGCACCTGCACCAGCACCAGCAGCCACTATTACAGGAGCTACACAACCAGTCAGAAACAAAGAAATAAGATAAATAGATAAAATTACTATTGTTTTTTTCATTAGTACCTCCAATTTATTTTAAAAATTTAACTATTACTATCAATATTGTGAACCTTGATAATATAATAATATACTATCCACTTTTAGATGTTTTTTCAACCAATTAGTTTAGAATAAAAAGAATTTGACAAATTAAGACAAAAAGAGTATTTTAATCCTAAAAAAGAGGTTATTTATGAAATTAACAAAAGCAGCAGATTATGCCTTAAGAGTAATGTTATTTTTAGCAATGAACGAAAAAAAGATATATATGCGTAGTGAACTTTCTGAATTTTGTGGTGTACCTGATAGTTTTTTAGGTAAAATTTTACAAACTTTAGCAAAAAAAAAACTATTGGATTCTACAAAAGGGAAAAAAGGTGGTTTCAAACTCACAAAATCTCCAGATGAAATTACTCTATATGATATAGTATCAGCAATTGATGGTGATATATATTTAAATGAATGTATAGATAACCCAAATCTGTGTGATAGATCTGATAACTGCAAAATTAATTTTACATTATCAAAGATAAACAATTCTATTGTAAAGGAACTAAAAAATTATACTTTAATTGATTTAATAAAAGAAAATTAATTATGTATTTTTAGTTATTTTAAATTCTATCTTAAATCCATTAAATTCATCGTTCGAATATAATTTAAATAAAATATCATTATTTTCACATATCTCTTTAATAATATATAATCCTAACCCAGACCCAGTCCTTTTAGTTGTATAAAAAGGCTTTAAAACATCATCAATTATAGACAAATCTATACCAGGACCGTTATCATAATATACAAGATAATTATAATTTTCATCTCTAAAGGTCTCAATCACAATTGTAGCATCATATTTGACTTCGTAAGAATTCATAATCAAATTCCAAAAAATTTGCCTAAGCTCCAATTCAGTAATCAACAATTTGAAATTGTTATTTAATTTTAATACAAATTTTAATTCATCAAATATTTCATTAATTTTAAAATATGAAATAAAATTTTCTATAAAGTCATTTACATAAATTAATTCTTTTTCCTTTTTAGCTGGTTTACCAAAATATAACAAATTGTTCAATATCATATCAAGCTTGTTTATTTCCCGCTCAACAATATCAAGCAACTTATTATCAGTTAACTGTTTTTTGATAATCTGTATACTCCCTTTAATAGCTCCTAATGGATTTTTTATCTCATGAGCAACGATTGCTGAAAACTGGCCTAAATTAGCAAGTTTTTGTTTTTTAGCTAACTCTATTTTTAAGTTTTCTTTTTCAGTAACATCTTGAAATATAAGTAATTTACCAAATCTATTATAATGTTCATCTCTAAAATCCTGAAGCTTGTATCCAATAAATTTATCATTAAAACTTATAATATCTTCATCTAACTCCAAATTTACAAAAATATCATCCAATTTTTTACCAATAATCTTATCATCTAATGACAAAATCTTTTTGCCAGCATCATTACAAGAAACCACTCTGTTTTGTTCATCCAATAAAATAATCCCTATACCGATATTTTTTACTATTACCTCATGTATATCATGTAACTCTTCATATTCCCTAACTCTCTTACTATATTGATAATGCAAGTATGATGTTAATAAATAAATTATTATAAAAGCAAAAAGATATTGGAACTGATTTAATAAATAAGAAAAATTTATATTACTTTTTAAAGAATAAATTAAATAAATAAGCAATGTTGATAAAATAAATTCAATTAATCCTAATAAACCAATTTTAAATCCAAAAACAAACGCTAAATAACCAATAATAAACGCAAAGAAAATAATATAAGGGCTATCTAAAAAGTTTGTATTATAAATCAGATAAGATACAATAATAACATCTATGATAGACTGAAAAATTAATAAATATTTGTTGTTTATTGTGTAATTTAAAATGAAAATGATAAGGCTAATAAATGCAATAAATAGAGCCAATCCAATAAGTTCGTTAAGATAAACCTTAAATTGATTGGTAAAATATACCAAAATAAGAATAAAATAAAATATTAATAATCTAATTAAGATTATAATATTATTAATTTTTTTTAAATCAAAAGGGATTACTAATTTATCTTTTAATAAAACATTTATCATCCAACAACAGAACCAAGCTTAAATATAGGCAAATACATAGCAATTATTACAAAACCAACAGCTCCTCCCACAAAAATCATTAGCATTGGCTCTATCATTTTTGTTAATCCCTCAACTGTTCTATCAACTTCATCATCGTAAAAATCAGCAATTTTGGTAAGCATTTTATCCAAAGCACCTGTTTCTTCACCTACAGCAATCATCTGAGTAACCATAGGTGGAAAAACACCTGCTTTTTCTAAAGGCTGAACAACTGTTTTACCAGCCTCAATATCAATTTTACTTCTCAATAAGTGTTTTTCGATAACCTTATTTCCACTTGTCCTAGCAACAATATCAAGAGCATCAAGTATAGCAACACCACTACTCAAAAGAGTTCCAAATGTCCTTGCAAATTTTGATATCGCAACCTTTCTTATTAAATCACCAATTTTTGGAATTTTTAATAAAACACTATCGAAAAAGTATCTCCCTTTTTCTGTTTTTTTATAAAGAATACTTATTGTTATCACTGTAACAATCAATCCTCCAAAAATGACACCTCCTCCATACCAGCTTGACAAAAAGTTGCTAAGAGAAATTGTAAACTGAGTTAATGCTGGTAATTGACCACCAAAACCCTCATACATCTCTTTAAATTTAGGGATAATAAATACCATCAACCCCCAAACAACTAAAACAGCAACTATCAAAACTATAGATGGATACATCATAGCTGATTTAACCTTTCTTTTTAATGAGATAGCTTTTTCCATATATTGAGATAATCTATCTAAAATATCATCTAATAAACCACCTGCTTCACCAGCAGCTACCATATTTATATATAAATCACCAAAAATATTTCTGTGTTTTTCCAATGCCTTACTAAAGGCTTGCCCCTGCTCTATATCTGATTTTATTTCCTCAAAAATCTTTCTTAATTTTTTCTTTGGAGTCTGAGAAGCGATAATATCTAAAGCCTTAACAACTGGTAAACCAGCATTAATCATTGTTGCAAGCTGCCTTGTTGCAACCACAATATCCATATCTGTAATTTTTTCACCAAAAGACAGCTCTATATTTTTCCAGTCCATTTTTAATTCGTGCACTTCAATTTTGCGAAATTTTAATGTATTCATTGCTTCTTGCTTATTTTTAGCCTCGATTACACCTGATACAGGCTTTCCTAAACTATCCTTACCTTTGTAAATAAACTTTGGCATTTTTATACCCCTTTTTTAAAATCTTCCTCTATTTTTTATACCCCCAGCATCAATCATATTTCTCACTTCATCAGGATATACAGCTCTATTTACAGCATCTTCATAAGTAATAAGACCTTTTCTATACAATTCATATAAAGATTGACTCATCGTTATCATACCGTGCTCTTCTTGACCAGTCTGCATCATAGAATAAACTTGATGCAACTTATCTTCTCTTATAAGATTTCTAATAGCAGGATTAGGGATTAATACTTCACAGGCCAAAACTCTCCCTTTTCCATCAGCTCGTTGCAAAAGTTGTTGACATATAATCCCTTCTAAAACGAAAGATAATTGAGCTCTTATTTGTGGTTGTTGATGTGGTGGGAAAACATCTATAATTCTGTTTATAGTTTGTACAGCACTGTTTGTATGTAATGTTCCAAAAGTCAAGTGGCCTGTTTCTGATACAGTTAACGCTGCTTCTATCGTTTCTAAATCCCTCATCTCACCAATTAGCACAACATCAGGATCTTGTCTCAAAATATATTTAAGTGCCGTTATAAATGATTTTGTATCAGAATGAACTTCCCTTTGATTGACAATTGCCTGCTTATGGGGGTGTAAATACTCTATAGGATCTTCAATTGTTACAATGTGTACCTTTTTCTCATTGTTTATTTTATCTATCATTGCTGCCAGAGTGGTTGATTTACCACTACCAGTTGGACCAGTTACTAAAACAAGCCCTCTAGGTTTTTCACATAAAGTTTTTACTATTGGTGGTAAACCTAATTCCTCAAAAGTCATAACCTTATAAGGGATCCTTCTAAATGCAGCGGCTACAGCACCTCTTTGCATAAAAATATTTGCCCTAAATCTACTAACCCCTTTTATTCCAAATGAAAAATCCAATTCCCAATCTTCCTCAAATCTTTTCTTTTGAGCCTCAGTTAAAATCGAATAGCACATCTGTTTAGTCATAGCAGGGGTTAAAACCTCTCCATCTATCCTTACAAGCTCCCCATTAACTCTATAAACAGGTTGTGAACCAACAGTAATATGCAAGTCACTTGCATTTAAATCTAACATTTTTTTCAATAAATCCTGCAATGAATACATATATTACCCCCTTTAATCAGCAAATGTTACCCTTACCACTTCTTCGATTGTAGTAATACCTTTCTTCACTTTTTCTAGACCACTCCTTCTTAATGTAATCATCCCCTCTTCTATAGCCATAGCTTTAATTTCAGTAGCATTAGCACCTCTTAATATTAACTCTCTAATATTCTCAGAAACTTCCATTACTTCATACAATGCTACTCTACCTTTATAACCTGTACCACTACATTTTTCACAACCCTTACCTTTATAAACTTTAAATTTTCCAATTTCATCTTTTCTAAAACCAACAGAGAGTAAGGCTTCCTTTGGCAACTTAACTTCTTCTTTACAATTATTACATATTTTCCTTGCTAATCTTTGAGCTAAGATTAGAATTGTTGATGACGCAACTAAAAAAGGCTCAATACCCATATTAAGCAATCTGTTTACAGTACTTGGTGCATCATTGGTATGTAAAGTTGATAAAACTAAATGGCCAGTTAAAGCTGCTTTGATTGCAATTTCGGCAGTCTCATAGTCCCTTATCTCACCAACCATTATTATATCAGGATCTTGTCTCAAAAAACTTCTAAGAGCAGCTGCAAAATTTAGACCTATCTCTTCTTTCATCTGAACTTGATTTATACCAAAAATATTATATTCAACAGGATCTTCAGCAGTCATAATATTCACTTCTTCTTTATTTAATCTACTTAAGGCTGAATAAAGAGTTGTTGATTTACCACTTCCTGTAGGACCAGTTACCAAAACCATACCGTAAGGGCTTTCAATAGCTTTTATAAATCTTTCTAGCGATATTTCTTCAAAGCCCAACTTTTCTAAATCAAGTTGTAGATTTGATTTATCCAAAATCCTTAAAACTACTTTTTCACCATACAATACGGGTAAAGTTGAAACCCTCATATCTATAGATCTTCCCTGTAGCCTTATCTTAATCCTACCATCTTGGGGTAATCTTTTTTCAGCAATATCCAAATTTGATAATATTTTTAACCTTGAAGTAACTGCATCTTTTATCTTTCTGGGTGGTCTAATTAGCTCATGCATAACACCATCAACTCTTAAACGAACCCTAAAATCCTTCTCATAAGGCTCTACATGGATATCCGATGCTCCTCTTTTTACAGCCTCATTAAGTATATAATTTACAAGCTTAACTACTGGTGTATCTTCAACTTCTTTTTTTAGAGCCTCAGCACTCTTTTCTTCTTCTTCAAGTTCTTCAAATTCTAATTCTTCAAGATCCATCTCTTCAAATTCTGCTAAAACATTCGATTCAGAACTACTACTTTTCTCTAAAAATTCCCTTATAGCAGACTCTACAGCAACATAAGGTTTTATATTAAAACCTGTTAAAAACCTTAATTCTTCTAAAGCATAAGCATTTGATGGATCAGCAATTGCTACTTTTAAATTCTGCCCTTCCCTATCAAAAGGAACAACTAAAAACTTTTTCATCATATCTTGAGGTATTAGGGTTAATACATTATTATCAATCTGAATAGATTTTAAATCAATAAACGGAACACTATACTGTTTACTTAAAAATTCTGCTACCTTCTTCTCATCAATATAACCCAATTTAATTAAAATACTCCCTAATCTCCCCCCTTCTTTTTTCTGTATTTCTATTGCTTTAGCTAGCTGCTCTTCTGTTATAAGATTTTCGCTTAATAAAAGTGCACCTAATTTTGCTGAAACCATCAATTAACCCTCTAAATGTTTTTTTATATCATTTATATCAAAATTATAACAGGTATTAGTCCAAATATCAAAAGATTTTTTTGCTTGATAAATAAGCATATTTAACCCATCAGATTTCTTACAACCTTTTACTTTTTTCAAAAAAGGTGTTAGTTCTTTCAAATTGTATTGCATATCAAATGCAAATTCCTTTACATTAACATTTAAATCAACAAATTCTCCAGTTTCTAAACCAATTGATGTAGTGTTTATCATTATATCGCAAACTCTTAAATTTTGCAAATCCAACAATGAATTAACTTCTACATTATTTAAACAAAAATCATCAATAACTTTCTCAGCTTTTTCAACAGTCCTATTAAAAATTTTTAAACTTCTATATCTTCCATTTTTTAGAAATTTCAATAATGGCTTTGCTGCACCACCACATCCTAAAACTACTATATCTTTACCTGCTATATCAACATTATAATCTTCAAATGTTTTCATAATTCCATAATAATCTGTGTTATAACCAATCATTTTACCATTTCTTATCAAAACACAATTTACAGCCTTTATTTCTTTTGCATCTTTATCCAAATCATCCAGATAATTAAAAATTTTCTCTTTATAAGGAAGGGTTACATTGAAACCGTTTACATTTTCTTTTAAGAAACTAATAAATTCTGTAAAATAGCCTTCGTTGACCTGAAAAGCTACATAACCTGCGTTTAATTTTGTTTTAAATATGAAGTAATTATGTATTTTTGGTGATAATGAATGTACTACTGGATTTCCTATTAAACAAAAATTATATATCCCCATCTTTTAATTTTAACACATCTGGTGTAACAAGACCAGCAGAAATAACAAATTTTATCCCTTCTTCAACGGTCATATCAAGCTCTATTACATCTTTTTTAGGTACTATCAGAATAAAACCTGATGTGGGATTTGGAGTTGTTGGAATAAATATGTTATAGCACTCTTCATCAATTATATCGTTGAAAAATTTTGAAGTATCCTTTGTTACAAAACCAACACTAAAAATCCCCCTCCTTGGATACTCTATTAAAACTACTTTCTTAAAATTAGCACCCTTAGATGTTTGAAATGCCTCAATAATCTGCTTCGTAGAAGTATAAATCGTTTTTACAAAAGGGATGTTCCTCATAGCCTTATCTAAGGGGCTGAGGAACTTTTTACCAGAATAGTTTCTTGTAAATAGACCAACAAAAAATATTATCAATACCATCAGAACAAAAGAAATAATCCTTAGATAAGATACAGGGACTTTGATATCTGTTGGCAAATAACGAACTAATACCTTTAAATAAGGTATTAAAAAATCACTAAATTTCACAAAAACAAAGTTTAAAAAGAAATAGGTAATAACTATTGGCAATACAGTAAAAATACCAGCGATAAAAGTATTTCTTAGAAAAAGCCTAAATCTTTTCATTATTTAGTTCCAAATAACCTATCTCCTGCATCACCAAGACCTGGGACAATATATTTCTTTTCATTCAACCTTTCATCAAGTGCAGCAGTATATATTTTTATTTCAGGGTGAGCTTGACTAAAAACTTCAACACCTTCAGGTGCTGCTATCAAACACATAAATTTAATATTTTTAACACCATTCTCTTTTAAAATCCTAGCAGCCTCTACCGCAGAACCACCAGTTGCTAACATTGGGTCTATTAAAATAAAATCTCTATCCTCACAATCGTTAGGAATTTTAAAATAATAAGTCACAGGCTTTAAAGTTTTAGGATCTCTATATATACCAATATGCCCTACTCTAGCAGAAGGTATAAGTTTTAATACTCCATCCACCATCCCCAATCCAGCTCTCAAGATAGGAACAAGAACAACCTTTTTACCAGAAACTACCCAAGACTTGGTTTTACAAATAGGTGTCTCTATTTCTATCTCTTCTAAAGGGAAATCTTTCGTTATTTCATAGGCCATAAGCATGGCTATCTCATCCACAAGCTCTTTAAACTCCTTTTTTGGTGTATTTTTATCCCGCACATAAGTTAACTTGTGTTTAATTAAAGGGTGATCAATGATAATTAAATTCTCATATTTCATTATTTATCCTCCGGTAAAATTGCATTTAAAAATATCCCTACCAAACCAGCTAAACCAATACCACCTAAACTTATTCTCCAAAAAGAGATAACCATATCCCCAATACCAATCACAAGTACTACAGATGCAATAACTAAATTTCTTGATTTGCTCATATTTACTTTATTTTTTACAAGGGAACCAATACCTATTGCAGCAATCATACCAAAAAGCAATATCAATATACCTCCCATAACAGGCACAGGGATTGTCTTAAGGATTGCCCCTAACTTTCCAAAAAATGATAATATTATCGCAGTAATTGATGCAATTGTCATATAAACAGGATTAAATGCTTTTGTTAGTGCCACAGCACCTGTCACTTCTGAATATGTTGTATTAGGTGGCCCACCCAATAAAGATGCAAAGGCTGTAGCTAAACCATCCCCGGTTAAAGTTCTATGTAAACCTGGATCTTCTAAATAATTCTTACCAGTTACTGATGATATTGCCAGTACATCACCAACATGCTCAATTGCAGGAGCAATAGCTACAGGAACTATATACATAATTGCAGCTAAATCAAATATAGGGAAAGCATAACTGCCATTTTTAATAGCTTCAATCCATGGGATACTAAACCATTTAGCCTGAGTAACAGGTGTAAAATCAACAACACCCATCAAAAGAGACACTATATAGCCTACAAAAATACCAGTTAAAATTGGTATTAAACTCAAAATCCTTTTACCATACATAACAACCAATATTGCTGTAATCAATGAAACCAAAGAGATTATCATCGCCTTTGGATCAAAATTTCCTGAACCATCAAAGCTTTTTGCCATTTTAACAGCAACAGGAGCAAGTTTTAAACCTATTACCATTATAACTGGACCAGTTACAATTGGTGGCAGATACCTTTCTATCGCCTTTATACCACCTTTTTTAACTAAAAAGGCAAATATCAAATAAACTAAACCAGCACAAGTCAAACCACCCAATGTTTTTGCAACGCCAAAATGTTTCATTCCATATTGGATAGGAGCAATAAAAGCAAATGAACTTGCTAAAAAAACAGGAACTTTTCTTTTAGTAATAAACTGAAATAGTAATGTGCCTGCACCAGCAGTAAAAAGTGCAATTGATGGATCAAGTCCAGTTAATAAGGGGACTAAAACAAGTGCACCAAATGCAACAAAAAGCATCTGAACGCCAACAATAACTGTTTTTAAATAATTACTTTCCATCATGCCTCCTTTTATCACTTTTAATATTTAGAATTATGATTGAATAGCTGCCTTTCTAACAACCTGTCATAACTTGTCCACCCTTCTTCGATATTCTCTTTATCGAACAATGACTTAAAAGTATTTAATTTTGCATCCATATCATCAATATAATGCAACAGTAAAGCCTCTTTCGTTTTAGGTCTTTTTGGTGAACCGTATTCCAATATTCCATGATGGGAAGCAATCATGTGATTAATAAGATTTTTTAATCTCTTTGGGAAACCCTGGATTCTATTAGCATAGTTATTAATCAGCTCAATACCCAACAGAAGATGCCCCAGTAATTTTCCTTCTTCTGTATAGTCAAAACTTTCATCAACAGAAAGCTCAAACAATTTACCTATATCGTGAAAAAGGGCACCAATCAATAACAGTTCTTTATCTACATCTTTAGAATAATATTCAGCTATAATTATTGCCAATTTGACAACAGATAATGTATGTTCCAATAATCCACCAATATAAGCATGATGCACATTTTTTGCTGCAGGTACTACTTTAAATTTATCTACTATCTCGTTGTCATTAAAAAATAAATTAAGTAGTTTTAAAAGGTATTCATTTTTTATATTTTCATACATCAAACTTTTTATTTCATTAAACATATTATCTACATCATTTTCTGTTTTTGGGAAAAAATCAAACCTGTTTTCCCCTTCTACTAAAGCCATATTTGTTATTTTAAACTGAGGCTGACCATTATATTGCTGAATATTAGCTTCTACTTCAACAACATTGCCTTTAACTGGATCAAATTTTAGTTTATTACTATCAAACATTATACCATTATAAGTATTACCTTCTTTATCCATCAAAATTACCTTGATATAAGGTCTATTATCTTTAGTAACACTTTTATTTATTTCAAAAATCAAAAACTTGCTTCCTCTTACCTTTAAATCCATTATTTACCACCTACCGTAATTTTAGGAATTCTGATTGTTGGTTGAGCATCACTCACTGGCACACCTTGCCCATCTTTACCACAAGTACCTATTCCAAAACCTAAATCATCCCCAACCATATCTATTTCCATCATAATTTTTGGTCCATTACCTATCAATGTCGCATTTTTTATAGGCTTTGTAACCCTCCCTTTTTCAATTAGATAACCTTCATTAACTTCAAATACAAAATCTCCATTGACAGTATTAACTTGACCACCCCCCATTTTCACAACATAAATTCCAAAATCTACTGATTTAATAATATCTTCAGGCTTATCATTTCCGGAAGCAATAAAAGTGTTTGTCATTCTAACAATAGGTTTATATCTATAAGATTGCCTTCGACCATTACCTGTACTTTTAACATCATTTTTCATTGCATACAATCTATCAAACATATAGCTCTTCAAAATACCATTTTCTATTAAAACAGTTCTTTGCGCCTTAACACCCTCATCATCAAAGTAAAAGCTACCTCTTTTGCCATCCAATGTTGCATCATCGATAACAGTTATCTTTTCAGAAGCAACTTTTTCACCAACTTTATTTTGATAAACACTCAAACCATTGGTAGCCAAATCTGCTTCTAAACCATGACCAACAGCTTCATGAATCATTGTGCCACCAGCACTGCTTGATAAAACAACACACATCTCACCAGCAGGTGCATAATCAGCGTCCAAGTTTTGTAAAGCCCTTTTTAAAGCATTTTTACTAACCATTTCAATATTTTCTTCTAACATTTTGTCAAAAGTATAGAGCCCACCTATAGATTCATAACCTGTCTGCAACAAATTGTTTTTTTCACATACAACAGTACAAAATAATGTGGTATAATCTAAATTCTGCGTTAAATCATCACCTTCACTGGTGATAATTCTAATATTTTTGTTTGTTTCTTTAAAAACTGTTGTAACCTGTTTTGTAAAATTAGAACCCCAAGCAAGAGAATCAACATAATTGATTTTTTCTATCTTATCTTTTAATTCATGATTTAGTATCTGATTATTAGAGTCAAAACTTTCTTTTTTTTCTATAGAAAATACTTTATCATCTTTCTTATTTTTGGCTAAACCACATAAAATATCAACACATTCTTGTAAGTCTTTAATATCAAAACTTGTTGAATACGCATAATATGTTTTATAATCCTTTATGATTCTGAAACCGACTCCAGAATCCTTTACCTTTTCAAACCTATCCAACTTACCATTTTCAAATACTATTGAATTATAAGAAGAGTTTTCAATGTAAATATCAACATAATCACCGTATTTATTAAGCTTTTCAATTATATCGTAAAAAAAACTTCTACCACTCATCGACATTCTCACTTTCCTCTATAACTAAATTTTCAATTTTTACCCCTTCTTTTTTTAGTGAGTCTAACACTTCTAATGCATACTTATACAAACCATTTGTGGAATAAACAACAACTTTTCCCTTTTCTTTATCAATAGTCCTAACTATTCCGATCCCTTCATAAGAATCTATTATTGCATTCAAATATATAATATCCTTTTTATCAGTTATAAATTTAAGTCTAACTGAATACAAGTTGCTCATTTTAACTCCAAAACCACTAAATCAAATTTTTTTGCTAATAGATTATACTCATCTTCACTTAAAAAATTTGACTTTTCAATATATATTCTATTAAAATTAAGATTCTTAATAAAATTTACAAAATCTTTTATAGAATCTTTAATAAAGCTAAAATCATACAAAAAAAAACCAGATTTAAATAAAAATGTTTCTTTTTTAATGTAAATAGGCATTTTTAGAGTTTCAAGGGTACTAATTGTATCAAATACTTCACCTCTATAAATAAAATCCAATAACAAAGAATACCCTCTACATTTTATATTCTTAAAATCAAAATCTATAACAACAGGAAAAATATTATTTTCTTCAAAAGAGCAGATATACCTGTTCATCAATCTCTATTGATATTAAATTCCTTTCTAATTTTTTCCAAAATCCCATTAACAAAAGATGCAGCTTTTTCGTCCTCATATTTTTTAGTCAATGTTGTATACTCGTCAAGTATAGCATAAATAGGTGTTTGGGTATTAAAAAGTTCAGCAATCCCCATTCTTAAAGTGTTTTTAACAGTTTCAGTTAATCTATCAAATGTCCAACCATCTTTTAAATACTTGCTTACAATATCATCAGCAAAACTCTTTTTTTCAATAACCAGTCTAAAAAGCTCATTTGCAATCCTTTTTACCTTTTCATTTTTTTCACCATCAAGATACCAAAATTGGTTAATAAGATGATCAGGTTTAAAATTAGTCATTTCATATTGATAAAGCATTTTAAATGCTTTTTCTCTTGCAATACTCTTTAGTCCCATACTTTACTACTAAATCATCTTTTCTAAATTTACAATTTCAAGTGCAGACAGTGCTGCTTCAGCACCTTTATTACCAGCTTTTGTTCCAGCCCTCTCAATAGCCTGCTCAATAGTGTCTGTAGTCAACACGCCAAATATTACAGGAACTTCTGTATCATAGGATGCTCTTGCAACCCCTTTTGCCACTTCACTTGCTACATAATCAAAATGAGGAGTTCCACCTCTAATTACTGCCCCCAATGCAATAACTGCATCAAATTTTTTTGTCTTAGCAACCTTTTTAGCCAGCAATGGTATTTCAAATGCACCTGGAGCTTTAAATACAACAATATCTTCCTCTTTAACATTATGTCTAACTAAAGCATCCACAGCTCCAGCCACTAAACTTTTAACTATAAAATCATTAAACCTTGAAGCAACAATTGCAAACTTTAGACCAGTTCCGTCATATTTACCTTCTAATATTTTAATATTCATCAAATCCTCCAACCTATTATTTAAAATCTATATCATGCCCCATTTTCTCTTTTTTTGTTTTCAAATATCTTTCATTCTCTGGTCTTAACCCACAAACGATAGGCACTCTTTCAACCACTTCAAGTCCATAACCTGACAAACATCTAATTTTTTTGGGATTATTTGTCATTAGTTTAATTTTTTTGACACCTAAATATCTTAATATCTGAGCTCCAAAACCATAATCTCTCAAGTCTTCTTTAAAACCTAAATGTAAATTTGCTTCCACTGTATCAAGCCCTTGTTCTTGAAGATGATAAGCTTTAATTTTGTTTAACAGACCTATCCCTCTACCTTCTTGAAACATATAAAGTAGCACACCTTTACCCTCATTAGATATCATTTCTAAGGCACAGTGAAGCTGATCTCTACAATCGCACCTTAAAGATCCAAAAACATCCCCCGTCAAACATTGAGAATGAACCCTTACTAAAGTTGGCTCATCTGGATTTATTTCACCTTTTATCAGTGCAACAGCCTCTTGACCATCTATCTTATTTTTAAACCCCATAATTTCAAATTCACCAAAAACAGTGGGTAAATGCGCTATAGCCGCTTCTTCAATCAACGATTCGTTAGCTATTCTGTAAGCAATCAAATCCGCAATAGTTAATATCTTAAGGTCATGTTTTTTTGCAAACTCGATCAACTGCGGCATTCTTGCCATAGTGCCATCATCATTCATTATCTCACATATTACTGCAGCTGGATATAATCCTGCCAACTTCATCAGATCTACAGATCCTTCAGTTTGACCCGCTCTAACCAATACCCCACCATCTCTGGCTCTCAATGGGAAAACATGACCAGGCCTAGCCAAATCCTCAGGCTTTGTTTTTGGGTCTATTGCAACCTGAATAGTTTTTGCTCTATCATAGGCAGAAATACCTGTTGTAACCCCTTCTTTAGCTTCAATTGACACAGTAAAAGCTGTCCCAAATTTCGTATTGTTTGAATCTTCATTCACCATCAATGGTAAATTCAACTCATCACATCTTTTTGAAGTTAAAGCCAAACAAATTAAACCTCTTCCATATTTTGCCATAAAATTTATTGCATCTGGAGTAGCATACTGAGCTGCAATAACTAAGTCCCCTTCATTTTCTCTGTCTTCATCATCAACAAGTATTATCATTTTCCCTTTCTTAACTTCTTCTATTGCTTCTTCAACTGTTGCCATAACTGATTTATCCATTAAAAATCCTCCAAAGTCATTAAATTTTGTATATTTTTATATAATTTAGAAGTATTATTCTCTTTTTTCAACAACTTCTCAATATATCTTGCTATCACATCTACTTCGATATTAACAAAATCACCACCCCTTTTGTTTTTCAAATTTGTTACATCAAAAGTATGGGGGATCACAGCGACCTCAAAAGTATTATTATCAATCTCCTTAGCTATAGTTAGACTTATTCCATCTATAGTTATTGAACCTTTTTCAGCTATATATTTATCAATCTCTGCTGGATAAGATACATGTAACTTATAAGCATCCTTAAACTTTATTATATCAACAATTTTACCCACAGCGTCTACATGACCTTGGACAATATGTCCACCAAGTCTTTTGTTTAAAGTCAATGCCCTTTCAAGATTAACTAACCAGCCAACTGTACAATATTTAAAAGTACTTCTTTCTAATGTTTCATAGGAAATATCTGCACTAAAACTATCACTATCTTTTTTAACAACGGTTAAACACACTCCATTTACAGCAATAGAATCCCCTATTTCGGTATTTTCCAAAACTGTTTTGCATTTTATTTTTATATTTGCAAAATCACTTTTTTTTATAAAATTAACAACTTGCCCTACTTCTTCTACAATCCCTGTAAACATCTATTTCTTACCTTATCAGTTAATTTTATAACATAATCAGTATAATCTTTTATTTTACCTTCAATAAATATATCTTTTTCAAAATATTTCACCTCAGAAACTTTCACTTCTTTTGATTCATTTACAAAATTGACCCCTTCTCCACCTATAGAAGTAATAGCATTTCTTCCACCAATTATTTTAGGAGAGATGAAGAAAAGGACTTTATCTATTTTATTATAATCTAAAAAAATACCAGCCGTTTCACTGCCACCTTCTACCAGAACATTTAATATCTTATTATTATACAAATAGTTTGCTAAAAAGTTAAGATTAATTAATTTATCATCAGATTCATCAACAACAATTTGGACACCCTTATCTAACAATTTATTATATTTTTCTTTATTTTTAATAGACTTAACAAACAAAATTAATTTCTCAGGATAGTTTTTGCAAAGATAACTATTAATATTTATATTTAAATTTGGATCTAAAACAATTTTTAAAGGGTTTTTATCAGATTTTATTAATCTTACATCCAGTTTTGAATCATCTTTATTTACAGTATTCACTCCCACTAAAACAGCATCAGAGATACTTCTTAAATAATGAACATAAGCCCTTGATGATTCGGAGCTAATCCATTTTGAATCACCATTTTTAGTTGCTATTTTACCATCCAATGACTGAGCAAGTTTTAATGTAAAATAGGGCTCTTTATGCAAAACCCCTTTAGTGAAATCTTCAATTATTGATGCACATAAAAACTCATTATATCCCACATAAACCTCTAATCCTGCTTCAATCAATTTTTTTATTCCATTGCCAGCAACTTCTGGATTTGGATCAACAACACCAATAAAAACTCTTTTAATCCCACTTTTAATAATTGCATCTACACAAGGTGGTGTTTTGCCATGAATCGAACATGGCTCTAATGTCACATACAGATCCGCACCAACTACTGAGTCAATAGCATCTTTAATAGCATTAATTTCTGCATGTGCCCCACCATAAACCTCATGATAACCTTTTCCAATAATTCTCCCATCTTTAACAATTATAGCACCTACAATAGGATTAGTCTTAGTATACCCCTTCCCTAATAAAGCTAAATGAACACACTCTTTGATTATATCATGAGGCTTGATCATATATTTACCTTTTCACCAATCTTTTTCTCTGTACCATTTATAATTCTTTTAATATTCTCCTTATGTTTATAAATTACAAAAATAGCAAGCAATGTAGTAAATATTTTCAAAATTATCGATTGCTCACCTAACCACATAGTAGCAGATAAGACTATAGCACCAACAATTGAGCCTAACGATACCATCCTAAATATCCCAACCATCAATATAAAAGCTATAAACGCATATAATAAATTAAGTGGAGATAATGCTAAATATACCCCTACTCCAGTAGCTACACCTTTTCCACCCTTAAAATTTAAAAAAATTGTAAATGTATGCCCTAATATTGTACACAGTGCAACAATATATAGAAATAATGTATCACCAAAAAACAGTTTTGTTAAATATACTGGTAAAAAACCTTTAAGCATATCTATGATAAATACCAATAAAAAACCATAAAATCCTAAAACTCTACCTGCATTAGTTGCACCTACATTGCCACTACCAACAGTTCTAATATCCACCCCTTTTATTAGCTTTACTACTAAATATGCCGTAGGTATTGAGCCAATTAGATATGCTGCAATAAGTAATATTATACTCTTCATCTTACATAAATCCTGTGTAATAATGATCTTTTTAACTCTATAGCATCTGACTCACAAACTTCATAACAACAATAACACTCTATACATTTATTCTCTTCAATAACAGGATATTTGTCATCTTCTATTTGTATAGCTTTCACAGGACATGATTTATAACATAAATAACATTTTATACAATTACTTTTAATGATTTTAGGTTTAACCTTTATCCTACTGGCAACAAATCTTTTTAGCCATACAGGTAAAAAATCAACTTTTGTAGAAATTGGAACTTTAATTCTCCTCTTTTGAATATTTTGAATTGCACTTTCATCAAAATGATTAACTTTATTTAAAAAATAAATATTAGTTTTACAAAAATCCAAAGGTAAACCTAATATTTTTGTTATAGCAAAGTCTAAAAATACTGCATCTTCAGAATAGCCAACCAGCCCCAATTTTACTGGAGTACCTCTTGATGGCCCTTCACCCTCGTGAGCCACAATTCCATCTATGTAGGAAATAGTTTTATCTTTTAAATAATCATAAATTTTTGCAATATTAATCCCCAAATCTGTATTTTTAGGGAAATCTTTGTGATATTTAACCTTAGAATTTCCTGGAACCAAACCAAATAGGTTTTTAACAGCAAGTGTTAAACCTGTCAAAGAGTGAGTTTTTAATTTTGCTAAATTGATAATACAATCAACTTTTTCAATAATAGAGCTTAAAATAATATCTCCATATTTTTTAGGATGAAACTCTTCAATCCTAACTAAATTAATATTATATTTTTTAATCACTTCTAATATTTCCGTTTTTCTTAACACATTTTCGTAATTTATGAAGTTTGCACCAGGACTATCACCCAAATAAATTTCAGCTTCACTATCTATTTCTTTAATTGCTAAAATAGCAGCCTCTACAAAAACTGGATGAGTTGTAATAGCCCTATCAGGGGGTGATGCTTGCAACAAATTAGGTTTTAATAGTATTTTTTTCGAATTTATAAATTTTCCACTACTACTTAAAGTATCAAAAAAAAACCTTGTTAAAGACTCTAAATCGTAATCATAAAATTCTTTTAGTATTAAACTCAATTTTGATTACCTTTTTTAAAATATTTATAAAAATAATCGATTAAAGAAAGAATTGAAATAATAACAGAAATATAAAGCAGGATTTTTCCCAAATAATACATATCAACCCCTAAGAATTTTTCTTTGTATATAATCATTGAAATACTAATCATTTGTAAAGTAGTTTTCACTTTCCCACTTAAACCAGCTGGGATTACAACCCCTTTTGTAGATGCAAAATTCCTCAAAGCACCTACCGCAAATTCCCTTGAAAGTATTATAATAACTATCCATGCTGGAATCCTCTTTAGCTCCACCAAACCGATAAGTGCAGAAGCAACGAGGATTTTATCAGCTATAGGATCAATTATCTTTCCCAAATTCGTTACAAGATTGTATTTTCTTGCTATAAAACCGTCTATAAAATCTGTGATTGATGCTAAAATAAACAAAACAGTAGCAATGATATTTGAATAAGTTTTATCAATAAATAAAAATATCAAAAATATCGGCACAATAATTAACCGTAAAAATGTCAGTTGATTTGCAATATTAAAGTTCTTTTCTGAGCCCATATTTATCCATTTTATATCTCAATGTTCTTAAACTAATTCCTAAAAGCCTAGCAGCTTTACTCTGATTAAAATTACTTAATTCCAGTGCCTTAGATATATATTTTTTTTCAATACTTTCAACATGTTTATCCAAAGAAAATCCATCAGGAATCGAAATATCACTTGATACTTCCTCTTTTATTTCACGCAACCTTAACTCTATACTTGAAGGTAAAATTTTTGAAGTTTTTTCTAATATAATTGCTCTCTCAATTATATTTTCAAGCTCTCTAACATTACCAGGAAAATCGTAACTATCAAGCAATTTTAAAGCAGCGTATGATATCCCTCTTATGTTTTTACCATACTTTTTTGAATATTTCGTGATAAAATAATTAACAAGTGGCAAAAGGTCTTCTTTTCTCTCTCTCAAAGGTGTTAAGTGAATATTAAATACATTAAGCCTATAATATAAATCTTCCCTAAAATTACCTTTAATTATTTCAGAATGCAAATCCCTATTTGTTGCTGCTATAATTCTAACATTTAATCTTCTCTCAATATTACTTCCAATAGGTCTTATTGTTGATTCTTGTAATACTCGTAAAAGCTTAGATTGCAAACCAAGAGGCATTTCAGCTATTTCATCTAAAAAAACAGTCCCTCCATCTGCAGACTCAAAAATACCTCTTTTATCATAATTTGCACCTGTAAATGCACCTTTTTTATAACCAAACAACTCCGATTCTAATAATTCAGCAGGAATTGCAGCACAATTTATAGCGACAAATGCATTATTATTTCTACTACTTAATTTATGAATGGCTTTAGCGACCAACTCCTTCCCAGTCCCAGATTCACCAGTAATAAGAACTGTTGCATCACTTTTAGCTACATTTAAGATTGCTTCTTTAACCTTAATAATATCTTGGCTGTTGCCAATAATTTCACTTAATTCTTCACAGCAACCATCTTGCTGTGATGTTTCTTTTAATAATACTTCATGAATGAGATCCAATAATTCATCTGTATCAAAAGGTTTTGTAATATAATCAATTACGCCGAGCTTTATCGATTCGATAGCAGTCTCATCACTTGCATAAGCTGTCATAAGTATAAGAGGAATATTTAAATCATTACTTCTACAAAATTTCGCGATTTCTAACCCATCTTTATCTTTTAAAACGAGATCAGACAAAATTATATCTATTTTATCCTTATTTTTTTTTATTATTTCAGTAGCTTCAGCCACATCTTTTGCTAAATATACATTGAAACCTTCATCAACAAAAAGTATTTCTAAAAAATCCCTAAATGATTTTTCATCATCAACAATTAAGATACTGTGAGCCATAAATTAATCAAAAGATATCTCTAAAATTTCATATTCAATCTCACCATTCGGAGCATTTACAATTACACAATCCCCAACCTTTTTGCCTACCAAAGCTCTTGCAATTGGTGATAAAATAGAAATTTTCCCTTTTGAAATATCAGATTCGTCAGGCCCTACAATTTTGTATTTCTTTATTTCACCTGTATCCAAATTTTCTATTTTAACTGTAGCACCAAATACTACCTTATCACCCTTTAGTTTTGATGTATCTATAACATCAAATCTTGCCATTTTATACTCTAACTCAGCTATTCTTGCTTCAATCATCCCTTGTCTTTCCTTTGCAGCATCATATTCTGCATTTTCACTCAAATCTCCATGCCCTCTTGCCTCTTCAATAGCTTTTATTACTTCTTTTCTTTCAACTTTTTTTAATCTTTCAAGTTCTGCTTTAATTTTTTCATAACCCTCTTTCGTTATTGGTATCCTATCCATCTAATGCCTCCGATACTTTTTACCAGTCACAAAACCGTTAATATAACCATCTTTTAATTTAATTTCAAGCTCATCTTCTAAATGCAAATTTTTCACACTTGTAATGGGATCCCCTTCTTTAAAGACAATAGCATAACCCTTTTCTAATATATTATCAGGGTTGGTTAAATTCAAGCTATTGAGCATCATATCAAGTCTACTTCGTAATAAATCTATTCTATTTCGCATTACAGATTTAATATTCTTTAAATATTGTTCAAGTTGTACAGAATAATTCTCAATTTTATTAACCGGGTTAAATATATCTAATTTTCTTATACTCTCAAAAATTTTTCTCTCATGAGTTACTAAAATCTCTTTTAAAAAACTTATCATCCTTTTTTCGATCAAATTTATATCTTGTATTTGCGATCTAACTTTTTGTAAGGGGGAATTTTTATGAAGTCTTGCATCTAATGTATCCAAATATTGTAAGTTATACATTAAGATATATTCCATTTCTTTTACTAAATGTTTTTGAAGATTTTCTATGCGTTCTTCTATAGTTAAATAATATTCTGACACCCTTTCTGCAGCTGCTGTAGGTGTCGCGACCCTTAAATCAGCTACAAAATCACAAATAGTAAAATCACGCTCATGACCAATCGCAGATATCGTAGGGATTTTAGAGTTAAAAAAGGTTCTTGCTAAAAATTCATCATTAAAAATTGCTAAATCTTCTAATGAACCACCACCTCTCATTAAAATCAATAAATCATAATATTCGACAAAGCTATTAAGTCTATTTATCTGCTCTATTACTATTGGGATAGCATCTTCACCTTGAACAGGTGCAGGCCATATATCAATGGTGATATTAACTCCATTTTTTTTAATTGTTCTAATAAAGTCTTTAATTGCTGCACCAGTTGGTGAAGTAATAATGGCTACCTTTCTTATAACATGAGGAATTTCTTTTTTAACAGAAGCGTCAAACAAACCTTCCTTTTCTAATTTTCTCTTAATCTCTTCAAACTTTTTATAAAAATCACCCACCGAATCGTATTCTATCTTTTTTACCAGAATTTGATATTGTCCATCTTTTTCATAAACATAAAGATCTCCAGTTACCAAAACCTTATCACCATTTTTCGGCTCATATTCACTATTTAGAATTCTATATCTTTTGAAAAAAACACATTTAATCTGCGCCTTCTCATCCTTTAAAGTAAAATAGCAGTGCCCTGAAGTAGAAATCGAATAGTTTGAAATTTCACCTACAACACATATCTGACCAGGAAAGCTACTTTCTAATATTGTTTTTATTTTGGTTGTTAATTCAAATACAGTATATTTATTCATTATTTTTTCCAGAACTGTTATCTTCGATTATAAAAAGATCTTCCCCTGGCTTTTTTAAATTTAACTCTTTTCTTATTACCATTTCAAGATAATCTTTATCCTTTTTTAAAAATTCAACCTCTTTTTCCAGTTCTTTTATTTTCTTATCTAACTCTTTAATCTGCAACTCATAATTGTTTTTTATCTTTATCATTTTAATATAATTTAAAACTCCATAATCACTAAAAAACAAATAAGCAATTAAAAAAACTATTAAAACAATTAATATTAAATTCTGTCTTATCATTTCTTTGCTTTATTCTTCTGTTGTACTAATCTATATGCTTGTGCTTGAACTACATTAGGTACATCTTTAGATTTAGATAAAATTTCTAAGTCCTTTAAATACAACCTATTTAGTAAATGAATGCTAATATCTGGAGGAGTCTTTGGATTAAAAACAAGATTTCTTACAATTTGATAATCCTTAATCCAGTTGCTCCCTCTAGCAATCTCTCTCAATATATAATCAGGTGTAGACTTATTTTTCGTGATCTTATCGATTTCATCTAAAGTTATCATCGGGTTTTTTAAAACAGATAATGCAATCTGTTTATTTGAGTCTTTTATTAAAATGTTCCTTGCACTTTTATTCCCCTTTAAAGCCAATTTTATCTTCTCAGGCACACTCATCTTTAAAATTTTGGTATATAAAGTTTCACTTAATTTTTCTTCAACCTTTTCTTCTAATTTTTCTAAAATTGCAACTTCTGACTTTTTCTCTTTATTATCCGCATCATGAGGTTTATCAGAATCTTTTTCAATTTTTTTGGTCAATTCTTTCTCTTTTATTTCATAAAACAACTGTTTAAGCTTTACTAAAGAATCATCAGGGGTATATGGGTTTTTTAATAACTTAACTATTATTGATTTATCCCTTTTTACAATTGGGTCGTAATTTGATAAATAAAATAAAACTTCTGGCTCATAAGAGTCAGCTAATATGTTTGCCATATCACTATTTAACCTTTGTAATTCAACAAGTATTTTAACAAAGTCAACATCATCTTTAAAATAACTAACAATTTCTAATAGTAGCTTGTCATCAAAAAGCAAATTACCTAAAACTTGCTTTTTGATTTCATAAGGCAAAGTTTTAAAAAAGTTAATAATTTTATTTATTAAATGAGAATAGTTTTTTATCAATAAAAATAACAAAATTGGAACCCTTTTAAAATCAACAGGTATAGATTTATCCAATATTAAATTTATCTGCTCATCAGTAGATTTCTTGGCATAAATGTCCAACTCTATTGTAGTTAACAAATTTTTTCTCAAGAAAATATTATAAAAATTTTCATTAAAAGGTAATTTTAAAGCACTATAAAAAATTTTCAAATTTTGCGCATCTAAATTTGAAGAATCAAGATTTTCTAATTTTTCAATCAAAAAATTAACTCTTTCATCAACCACTTAAAACCCTATTTTTCCCCTCTTTTTTTGCTTTAAGTAATAAATCATCTACCCTTTTAATCAATGATTCGACAGTATCACTATCCCTTGCTTCCGTAACCCCAATACTAGCAGTAATTTTTAGACTTAACCCTTTTATCTTAAACAATGTTTCATTTAACTCCTTACAAATCCTATTTGCCACAACCAGAGCCTGATCTAAATTTGTATGAGGCAATATAACCAAAAACTCCTCTCCACCATACCTAAAAGGGATATCCACCTTTCTTATATTGTTTTTAATAACTGTAGAAATATATCTTAATACATTATCACCTACTTGATGACCAAAGTTATCATTAACCTTTTTAAAATCATCTATATCCAGCATAATTACTGAAAGTGCCTGATTGTATCTTTTAAATTTTTCAAACTCCTCAGGTAAAACCTTTTCTAAAAAGTTTCTATTATAAATACTTGTTAAAGTGTCAATAATTGCTTCTTTTTTAAACTGTTTAATAGTTTCTTGGAGTTGTTGTATTTGCATTTTATATTTATTAATTTCTTCTTTTACTTTATTGACATCATTTTCAAGCTTTTTCAGCTGGTGTTTTCTATGGCTTTGAGTTTCTTTTAGATTCTTTTTAATATCGCTTAATTTTTCCAGTAATTTTTTCTTTAAGTTTTCTAAATCATTTTCCAGTTTTGTTTCCTTTTCAATCTTTTCAAGTTGCAAGTCCAGATTTTCATTATTTTTTATCTCTTCAATAAAAACTTCTTTACTACTTTCAATCAAATCAAAAATCTTGTCATTGGAAACTTCCATAAATTTTAAAGTTTCCTTTAAGACATCCCATACCTTATTAAATGTATTTATTACTTTAATTAAGTATGTAGCGAACGCATTTAATATTTTAATAAATAATGAGTTAAACTCACAAATATCTCTAGTCTTATCAATATCTTTCTTAAAATCATCAATAATATCATTAGGTAAAATACTTTCTACTTTTGATAAAATGTTAAAAAACTCTCTTCTAACCTCATCAATTTGCAAATCACAGTTATTACTTTTTAATAATTGATTTATGGTTTCGTTTTTATTTAAATATTCTATCAAAACCTTTTTATCCAATGCTTGATTATTTTTGCGAATCTCTTTTAAAATATTTAAAATCTCTGCAGCAAGCTCATCAAAAATTTTTGAATAGCTAAATTTTTTGTTCATGCAAATGCCTCTCTAATATTGCTCTTGCTCTCTCAAAAAAAGTTAATGCATTGTCAGTTTTGTAATCATAAAAAGTCCAAGGTAAAGGATTATATTTTTTACCCTTTCTATACAGTTGTAAATCAGCATAAATACTATCACCCAAGTATATCCTATGCGAAAAATTTTTAGTACTTGCAGCAACGACCTTTTCTAACGCTATATAACCAGGATCTATATTTACCTTTCTTTTCCCTTTTTCCATAAAAAACTCTTCTATTTCCACAGCAACCCTTTTAAAAAGGGGTAATTTATCTGGATAATCAATTATATCATAACAAGCAAAATATTTCACCAAATTTTCACCCATTTCATCTTTATAATAATCTGTGTGATTAAAAGAAAATACTTCTGACTTTAAAATAGGTAAACCAAAAATATCTATTAAATACTCATCAATTTTACCTATAAAGGTAGAATCAATTAATATTGCGTTAAAAAAGATTACTTTTTGAGGTTTACGAACCCCTCCACCAAATACCATCTAAACCATTTCAATCTCTTCTATTTCTTCCGATGGAGCAATAGTAGAAATTGCATGCTTGTAAATCATCTTTTGAGAATCATCCTTGAGAACTACAACGAAATTATCAAACCCCTTAATTAAGCCTTCTAACTTTACACCATTAATCAAATAAACTGTCACAGGGATCCTTTTTTTCCTAACATAGTTGAGGAAAACATCCTGAATATTTACTTTTTTACTCATAAATCAACCCCTCTTATTAAATACTCATTTTATTTTATAACAATTCGCTACAAATTACTTATATAATAGTTATTAAACTTATTCAAGCACTTATTTATAGTTATATTTGATTATTTTCAAAATTGTAATAATTTAGTTGATTTTAGTTAAATTTTTATATATATTGAAATTAATTTTATTGGAGGGCAATATGAAAAAAATAATATTTTTAATGACCTTTTTACTTTTTTATATTGTTGCTTACGCTGGAGAAACCTTTGTAATCCCTTATGATGAAAATGTTGACATTACCGAAACAGATAAAATCTTAACATCCGAAGAAATAAAAGTTAAAGTTTCAATGTCTAGACCTGCAGAACCTTTAAAAAACATTAAGTTCAAATTCACATTCTTAGATAAAAATGGTAATGAAGTCAAAGTCTTAAACCCTTTAGTAAAGTTCAACATGAAAATGGATATGGGAAAACTTGTTTTCCCTTTAACATATAAAGATAACAAATATGTTGTTGATGTTATTTTGCCCAAATGTATGATGGGTGGGAAAAGATGGTATGGCAAATTAATATTCAGGTATAACTATAAAGAGTATAGTAAAGTTTTTCTCTTTGATATGAAATGAAATTATATGAAATCTTTAGCTTCTTTGCTTTAGGTTTTTTGGGAGGGTTTGGTCACTGTATAGGGATGTGCCACCCTTTCGTCCTTTATATATCCAATAACTTTCATAAACAATCAAACAACTACTTTATCTTTTTAAAACCGCACATTCTTTACAATCTTGGTAGAATATCTATGTACTCCTTTTTAGGTTTACTTACAGGTCTATTAGGTGGCATTGCCAACTTGGCTGGAAATATTATTGGCCTTCAGAAATTATCAGCAATAATTGCAGGGATATTTTTAATAAGTTATGCAGTCTTAATTATGTTAAAATCTAATTATCTAATAACATTAGAAGAGAAATTCACTAACACAACTTTTACAAATTTTTTAAAAAAACTACAACCTAAAAACCCTTTCACTTTTGGATTAATATTAGGTCTTTTACCATGCGGACTTTTATATAGCGCTTTAATAGCTTCAACAGGTAAAGGGGATATATTAGCAAGTATGCTATCAATGCTATCTTTTGGCATAGGGACATCTATTGCTCTTTTAGTTTTAGCAATTTTTGGAAATTTAATTCGTAAGTTTCAGAAAATTTTTAATATTTTGAGCATTATTTTAATGCTTGGAATGGGTTTATTTTTTATATATTCAGGGATTAAATTTTAAAAACTTTATCCGTAAAGAGTTAAAAACCACAATCAAAGAACTGAGACTCATGAACAGTGCTGAAATAATAGGATGAATTTTTCCAGCAACTGCAAGTGGGATAGCAATTAAATTATATGAAAAAGCCCAAATAATATTACTTTTAATAATTTTCATAGTTTTCAATGAAAGTTTAAATAAATACTTCAATTGGACTATACCTCCATTTAAAAATACTGCATCAGAACTTTCTACTGCTACATCTGCTCCACTTTTACCTATTGCAATACCAACATCTGCTACTTTTAATGCTGGAGCATCATTTATTCCATCCCCAATAAAAACATTTACATATTCATTTCTTTCTTCAATAAAATCTTTTTTATCTAAAGGTGTCATTTGACATTGAATAGCTAAATCTAAACCCAATTTTTTTAAAAATTGTTGAGATGAAAGTTTATTATCTCCTGTGAGAACAAATAACTTTTTACCTATATTTAAAAAATATTGCAAAATATCTTTTGCATTTTCATCTACTTCATCAGATAAAATTATCACCCCTAACACATTTTCTTTTTTAGCTAAAAAAACCAGAATAAAACCACGATTTGCATAATACTGAAAATCATCTAAAATTTTGTCATCAATTGCCACACCATTTTCTTGTAAAAATTTGAGATTACCCAAATAAAAATTGTTATTATTTAGTTTAGCAAAAACACCCCTTCCTGGTATTTCTTCAATAGCTTCAAAATCAATAAAATCTTCTACAAATTTTGAAAGAATGGCTTTTGCAATAACATGTTTAGAAAATCTTTCCATAGAGGCAGCAACTTTTAAAATATAATTTTCATCACCACTATAGCATTTTATTTGCAAAACTTCAGGCCTACCCAAAGTAAGAGTACCAGTTTTATCAAAAAAGAAATTATTTGCTTTTGGTAGCAGTTCTAATATATTGCCATTTTTAATAATAACCCCGTGTTTTGTTGCATTTGCGATAGCTACTAATAATGCCAAAGGTGTTGCCAATCCCAAAGCACATGGACAAGCGATTGCTAAAACAGAAACCGAATTCATCAATGAAGTAATAAAGTTATTAGAATAAATCATCCAAAAGCTAAATGTAAGTAAAGCTACTAAAATAATAGTTGGCACGAAAAATCCTATAAATTTATTTGCAAAAGATTGAACTTTTATATCAGAATCCTGTGCCTGTTGAATAGCATCAATTATTTTAGAAAGAATAAACTCATTTGAATCTTTTATCGTCTTTACAACTAATTTTCCTGAAAGATTTTTTGTTCCAGCAAATACATGCTCACCTTTTTTCTTTACAATCGGATATGCTTCCCCTGTTAATAAAGATTCATCAACTTCTGAACTTCCGTATACAACCTCTCCATCAACTGGTACAATTTCATCTTTATCAACCAATACAAAACCACCTTTTTTTATCTTTGTTATAGGCAAAATTTTTACTTCACAAGTTTTAATATCAAAATCTTTATCTGTAAAACTTTCACCTAAATATTTTGCCTGTTTTGGCATTAAAGAAAAAAGTAAATTTATTTCTTGAGCTGCTTTTAATTTAGCGCTTACCTCAATATACCTTCCCACAAGTATTAGTGTTATTATCATTGAAGCTGTATCAAAAAAAACCTCTTTACCAACAAATATTGCGACAACACTATAAAAATATGCTGTAAAAGAACTCAGAAAAACAAGTATATCCATATTAATTTTTCTATGTCTAAATGAACTTATACTATTTTTAATAAATGGCCATCCAGAATAAAATACTACAGGTGTGGATAAAAACATTGTTAATATTTGAAACAGATACTTATATTTCTGTTCTATCCCTTGAAAATAACCTGCATACAAAGCAAATGAAAAGATCATAATTTGCATAGTAAAAAAGAGAGAAATAACCAACCTATAAAAATAATTTTTCTTTTCTCTATGCAACATTTCGTTAGAAGAAAATTGTGATAAGGGTAAAGGGCAATAACCTAGAGATTGTATAATAGTTAAAATATCTTTTATTGTAATCTTACGATTATCCCATATTATCTTCATCTTGTGGGTAGCATAATTAACTCTCACATATAATATTCCATCCTGTTTTATTAAATAATTTTCAATCAACCAGATACATGACGCACATCTGATGTTAGTAACAAAAAGGGTTAGCTCAAATTCATCATTTTCTATTGGTTTAACATCATCTAAAAAGAGCTCTTCTGATACCTGAACCTTTGGAGGTGGACCAGGTTTAAAACCATCACGGCGATCATAAAAAGAATCAAACCCACCGCCTTTAATTATATAATAAACACTTTTACAACCTGAACAGCAAAAATATAATTCCTTCTCACCATCAAAATCTTTAATTGCTAAGTTTTTATTGACTTTAGTTAAGCAGTGAAAACAGACAACTTCACTATCTTTTTTAATCTTCGTCTTCATCGTCTAATATTCTATATTTTGGACCTTCTACATCATCAAACTGATCAGATCTATCCGCCCAAAAAAACAAAAAAAGAGCAAGCAGCCCCAAAATTAAACTTATAGGTATTAATAAAAATAAAGAGCTCATCTTAATATTTAAGAGCTATTAATAAAGGTATTAACAACATAATTATTAATGATAATATCATAACAATAGTCCCAAGCTTCATAACTACCTCCTTATTTTACATACAATACTTTTTCTAAGGTTAAATTATGATCTTTAAGTTCTACGATTGCTTTTAAAATATAATATCTATTATCAACACATTCAAATCCTACCACTCCACTATTACCTTTGAAATTTTTCTCTAATTCAATACTACCATTTTCAACTGTATAATTAATATTTAAATCTTTCAAATAAAACTCTGTATCACCATTTATAGAAAAATCAACAGAACAAATTTCCCCTTTTTTTGTCATTTTATTTACAATAATATCGAAATTATATTTATTTATTAAGTTTTTATTTTTATCATAATCCAAACCAGTATAATAAGGCTCCTCAACAATTTTACCATCAAAGTATTTTACAGCGAAAAAAAGAGTTATAAAAATCGTTAATAGACCTGATAAAATTAAAAGTATCATCTGCTTCATTTATTTCCCTTTCTTTTAAATGGTCGTCTAAAAGTAACCGATTTTACAATTTCCTCTTTTCCATTTACTTTTGCAACTACATCAATATTAAGAAAATGTTTATCTTGTAAAACATATTTACCCAGTGAAATAAAAAATACTTCGTCAAATCTTTCATTTGGTTTTATAGATATATTATTTGTAGGCGTTATTTTATAATTTTTTATATTCTTGATGTATAATTCAATTTTAATCAGCTCAGAACTGTTATTCTCAAATATAAATTTATAAGAATTTATAGCATAATCTTTGAAATATCTTGGTTGAAAACTATTGTTAGGTATCACTTCAAAATCTACTTTTCTTAAGTTTACAAATGAATAAACAGTTGCACCTAAAAAAATAATTGTTAATATTAAAATTACAACTACACTACTTCTAAAAAACTTAAATTGGTTATTTAGCCCAAATCTATAATCTATCAATGTCTTTTTATTTAACCTTGCCATAGTTTCTGAACATGCATCAACACACTTTGCACAGGCTATACATGCTGAATTTAATCCTTCCCTAATGTCTATTTTTGTTGGACAAACTCTAACACACCCCATACAATTTATACATTCATTAGCTCTTTTTGGATCCAAAGCTATTACTAATGACATATTATCAAGTAAAACAGATTGTAACATTGAATAAGGGCAAACAGTTGCACAAAACCTATACCTGACTAATATTATATCCAAAAATATTAATATAAAAATTGTGACAAAGAAATATCCAGCAAGCCCACTTAAAGAACTTATAAAATCTTGTGGTTTAATAAAATATAGCAAAATAACTGTTGTTATAACAGCACTAATTATAGCTGCAAAAATATAATTAAAAATTACCCTAATAAAGTTAGTCTTTTTACTTTTTCTATCTAAAAACAAGGTTAATTCCATAATGATACTTTGAGGACAAAACCAGCCACACCAAATTCTACCAAACAAAACTGTAATTAGCACAAAAGCAAACACCAAAAATAAAGACAAAAGTAAAATAGTAAATAAATTATCAATTCTTAAGATAAACCCGAAAAAATATAGTTTTAAGGTTTTTAAATCTAATCTAACCAGACTTTCATTTTTAATCTGTATAAATGGTATAATGACACTGATAGCTATAAGAAAATATCTAACTATTTTCCTATAAAAATCTATCTTAATCTTCATCATCTTCTAATATTTTATATTTTGGTGCTTCAACCTTATTTTTCCTATTCTTTGAATAATAGAAGATAATAATAAAGAGAAAAATCAATACTAAAGTAGTTCCAAATAATAAATAAGCTATTAAATCATAACTCATATTTTACCCCTTCATTGAAAAAATAGAGGGGAAACCCCCTCTATTTTACTTCTTCATAGATTCTATAAAAGCTTTCTCCTGTGACCATCCACTAATAGATGGTGTATAAGCAATCACATAATAAATTCCAAATATAATAAGCCCAATAAACAGTATAAGCCAGCCTACAGGTAATTTATGCTTTGTATCTTCCCTTTCAAATTCTTCTAAATTATCAAATTCTTCATTATACATAAATCCCTCCTAATTACTGTTTATTCTTTAAACTCTTAATAAATTCAACCAAAGACCAAATTTCTTCTCTGGTAAATTTATTTGCAAATCCAGGCATTGCTTCTTCAATACCATTTGCAATTGCCAAAAAGGTATCCTTATCAGCAGGTTCTGCCATAGAGTAATCAACTAAAGAAGATTCAATATTACCTTCAGCATTTTTACCATGACAGGCAGCACATTCCCTTTGATATAAAAGCTTACCTTTTGCAATAGCTTCTGGTTTATTAGCTAAAGGGCTTGTTTCTTCCACACTATCTTCAGAAATTACAATAACATTTTTCTTTTCTACTGCACTCCCAATAACTTGCATATATGCTACCAATGCATCCATTTCCGTTTTATCTGCAAGTTTGTTTATCTCATCTTCAGTATATGGGAATCCAAGAGCATCCATGTGCTTTTTAATTTCAGCAGGATTTAACTTATTATTTGCCAAGAAATCATATTTTGGCATATTCGATTTTGGAAAAAATGCTTGAGGATTTGCAAAATGCTGGTAATGCCATTCATCTGGATATTTACCACCAATTCTAGCCAAATCTGGACCAGTCCTTTTTGAACCCCATAAAAATGGTCTATCATAAGCAAACTCACCTGCTTTTGAATAATCACCATATCTCAAAACATCAGCTTTTAAAGGCCTCACAGTCTGCGTATGACAATTCACACACCCTTCCCTTTGATAAATATCTCTCCCAGCAAGTTGTAATGCAGTAAACGGTTTTAAATTTTCCAATTTTGGATGCATCTCTTTTGTAAACATCGGATAAAACATTGTAACAAAGGTTCCAATCAATACAGTAACTGCAGCTACCAAAGCAAATAAAATAGGTTTACTATATATATCCTTTTTCATGATAACCCCCTATGCATTAGCAGTAATACTAGATAGATTCTCTTTTCCCTTTTTAATGGTCATAAATACATTATAAATAAAGAATAACATACCTATCACAAAAATAACCCCAGCTACAGTTCTCATTTCCCAGTATGGATAATTCCTTACAAGAGTTTCCATAAAAGTGTATTTTAATGTCCCATCAGGATTTGTCATTTTCCACATAGCACCTTGCTGAATACCAGTAATCCACATTGTTATAGAAAACATCAATTGCCCTATCAATACGAGCCAGAAATGTATATTTGCAATCTTTTCACTATAAATTTTGGTTTTGTAAATATGCGGAATTATGTAATAAATCGAAGCACAAATAGTCATTGTTACCCATCCCATTGTTCCCATGTGTACATGACCAGGAACCCAGTCAGTATAATGGATAAGAGAGCTTATAACTCTAATCCCCTGTGAAGGTCCTTGAATAGTCTGAAGACCATAGAAAGTTATACCAGCGATAAAAAACTTCGTTAAATAATTCGTTCTCATAACAGACCAGTCAGCTTCAACTGTAAAATAACCATTAATCACAGAACCCCATGAAGGAGCAATCAAAAATAATGTAAAAGCAATCCCCAAAGTCTGAATCCAGTCTGGTAAAGGTGTATAAACTAAGTGATGAGCACCTGTCCAAAGATATGCAAATATTAATGACCAAAAAGAAATTATTGACAATCTATGGCTGTAAATAGGTAGTTTTGTTGCCTTAGGTAAAAAATAGTAAAACATCGCTAAAATAGGCGTAGTAAATAAAAAACCAACAGCGTTGTGCCCATACCACCATTGAACATTTGCACTATTTACTCCAGCAAATAAATGATAAGATTTTGTTAAACTAGCTGGGATTGATAAGTTATTTACAATATAAAGTATAGCAACAGTAATAACTGTAGCAATTATATACCATAAAGAAATATACATCTGTTCTTCTTTTCTTTTTAAGACTGTTCCGATTATGTTAATGGAAAAAATAACCCATAATATAACAATAGCCAAATCAAAAGGCCATTCAAATTCTGCATACTCAAGTGACTGCGTCATACCAGCAAGCAAACTTATTCCAGCAAGAGCCACTCCAATATTAAAAAGGTATAAATGAAATCTTGCTAACTTAGGAAACAACAACTCCCTTTTTGTCAACCTTACAACTAAATAGTAAAAAATACCAAACTCTGCACCAATACCTAATCCATAAGCCAATACATTAGTATGAAAAGTCCTAAGCCTACCAAAAGTAAAATATGGAGCAATATTGAAGTCTGGATTCCACATCTGAATTGAAATCCATAAACCAGCAATTAAACCAACAACACCCCAAAAAATAGCTGAGATTATGAAACCTTTGACAGTTTCATAATCATACTGATACTTATTCATATTTACCCCCTTTACTAAGTTAATTATACTTTCTCTAAGTCCTCATCTTTAAAAATAAATTCTTTTACTTTAGCCTCTAATAAATTATAAACTATTTTATCCTGAATTTCCTTAAAAAATGTAGTGATTTTACATATAGGGTTTAGCTTACAAATCGATGGTTTATCAACACATACATTAAAAACTGGGACATAGTCCATATAAGATAAAATATCGTACAAAGATAGCTTTTCAACATCAGTATTAAGCTCTATTCCACCATTTTTACCTGTTAAGGTGTTTAAGATATTATGTTTTTTTAATTTATTAATTATTTTGATAGCAATCGGCTTTGATATATATAATTTATCACAAATATCTTTAATTTTAACTTTCTCTTTTTGCCCTGCCAAATAAGCTACGATTCTTATTGCATAATCAACTTCTCTAGAAATTAACTCTGCCATTGTTTACCTCTTTAGTAAACAATTAATTTAAAGAGAAAAAATTGTCAATATTTTTTAAAATCAAAAATTTAAGTATATAAATTAAAGTAATAAAAAATACCAAATTATAAAATATCAACCTACGAAACTATATCTATTAATTGTCTCATGCTGGATATCTCAAAATCTGGCTCTATTTCCCAAGGATCATAAACACCTTTATTATCTCTATTTACCCATACTGCAAATAACCCAGCATTTTTAGCTCCTATTACATCAAAAGGGTTTGAGGAAACCATATATACATTTGCATGATAACCATTAGTTTTTCTCAATAGATACAAATAAACAGCTGGATCAGGCTTAAAACTTTTTACTGGATCAACACTTATAATATCATCAAAATAATCAATTATCTTGTTAAATTTCAATAACTCCACCAAATCATCAGGTTTACCATTGGAAAAGGCATACATTTTTATGTTGTTTTCTTTTATTTTCTCTAACGATACCTTTACATCAGAAAATACAGGTAATTTTTTGTAAATATCTAACAAATTTTTAATTTCAACTTCTGATAAATCAAGATTGTAATATTTTATTACATACTCAAGAGCCTGCTTTGTGCAGATTGAAAAATCCACATAGTTTCTCATTAAACCTCTTCTAAAAGAATACTCAAGTTGTTTCTGTCTCCACATATCAACTAAATTTAAAGCTAGCTGTTCATCTTTGACCAAGCTTAATATTTGATTAAAAACTCCTTTTGTGTCAATTAATGTCCCATAAATATCAAAAGCAATTATATTAGAAGATCTCATAAAACACCTCATATTAATTTTTTAGTAATACAAAGAGATTGCCTCATAAATTTATCTTTATAAAAAAACACAAAGCTGAATTAGTAATCAAAAATGAGGCAATCTCTACATTTAATTACTGCAATGTTTTTAATACTTCTATGATGTCATCTGGCTCTGCCCTTTGAGTGTAATCAGCTTTTCCAAATGAATATCTGATTGTAAAGTCTTTATCTATTACAAATGTTGCTGGTACTGGGATTTCATATTTATTATTCCCATTATACTTTTCTAAATCATGCCCCAACTTTTTATAAATAGATACAACCTCATCAGGCAGTTTAAACACAAGACCTAACTTTTTAGCTACCCTATTATCCACATCTGACAAAACATAAAACTTTATCGAATGTCTATCAACTGTAGATGCAGCCATGTCAGGCAACTCAGGTGAAACTGCCACAAGGACAGCTCCATACTTTTTGAAATCATCTAATCTACTTTGTAGATAATTTAGCTGAAGATTACAATAAGGGCACCAACCACCTCTATAAAAATTCAATACAACAGGTCCATTTTCAAGTAACTCACCAAGTCTAACCTCTTTTCCATCATAATTTGGAAGGGTAAAGTCAAATATTTTCTCCCCTACCTTAGGCAATTGATTTTCTATCCCACTATTAATAAGCTCCTCTGTAGCTTTCATCATGATAGCTTTCACATCATCTGGAATTTGTGAGAGTCTTTCTTTTTTAAAATTCTCAATTATCTCTTTTAATGTCATTATTTCCTCCTTATTGATTCCAGTTGATTTACAACTAGTTTTATTGCATTTATTAAATAGTATGAATTTTTATTAAGTTTTGATAGCATGATACCACCTTCTACAGCCGAAATAATGGAAAATGCTAAAGAATCAGAGTCTATTTCACCAATTATTTCCCCTTTTTTGATACCTTCACTCAAAATATTAGAAATTATCTTACTCCATTTATAAAAAATTTCTTTTAACACTTCTGATACATCTTCATCTTTATCAGCCAATTCCAACGCACTATTACCTAAAACGCATCCACCTCTAAAATTTCTTGAATGATGTAACAAAATAATTTGATTAAAGAGACTATACAATTTATCAAATGCAGTATCTCCCACTAAATTATCTTCTATAAATTTTAAGAATTTATTCTCATAATATTTCAGCGATTCCATAACTAACTCTTGTTTATTTTTAAAATAAAAGAATATTCCACCTTTTGATATACCTGTTACTTGACATAATTCATTTATACTTGTGTCCTGAACACCTTTTAAATGAATCATCTCAATGGTTTTTTCTAAAATAAGTTCTTTTGTATTTTTTTCTGTTTTCACCATATTAAACCTCTAATACCGACCAGTCGGTATGTCTCTACTTAATGTAGTTTTTTTAAAAAATTTGTCAATGAAAATTTTTTAGGTTTAAAAAGAACAAAAGTTAGAACATCTTATCTGTTTTAGTCGTAATCTCTCTATTTAAAGATTATGTAACACATCAATTAATATTCTCTTATTTCTATTTTTTTGATTGTTTGACAGTATCTTTCATTAACAAACTTTTCATACAAACAAAATTTTAATACAATAAATTATAGATAATCTACCTTAATATTCAAGATTACAATGTCCATTTTTATTGCATCGATGGCTTTTGGTGATTATAATATTATTGAATCTGCAAAGTTAGCTATACTGATTGCATCTTTTATCGCAGGTATAATTGGCTATTGTATGTTAAAATTTATTAAGAGTTAACTATATAATATAACTTGAGTTTCTGTTTAAAGTATAATATAAATAAAATAAAATTAATGAGACTTAAACATGTCAAAACTTAGAGAAAAAGCAGAAGAGCTTTTAAGCCGACTAAACTATGAAGACCTCAAAAGTGAATTACTCAAAAAAGATGTATCAGAGTTAATTCATGAAATCTTAGTGTATCAAAAAGAGTTAGAAATTCAAAATGAAGAATTAAAAGCAAAACAGATAGAGCTTGAAGAAGCAAAAAACAAATACTTTGAGCTTTATGATAATGCCCCTGCAGGGTATATAACTTTAGACGATAAAGGTATAATCTTAGAATACAACAGCACTTTTTTAGATATTGTCGAAACCAACTATATAAAAACAGGCTTTGCTACCTTTTTTGATTTCCTTGATGAAAATGATAAAGAAAAATTTAGAGCAATATATAAAAGCTACTTCAACAACCCTATACAAGCTGGGTTAGAATTAAAATTACGCACTAAAAAGCCAAAATATGTCCGTATTTCTGGAAAAGTAACACTCTTATCTGATGATAGCAAAGGTCTTTGGCTTACAGTAAATGACATCACAGAAAGTTATTTAGCAAACTTAAAAATCAAAACATACTTAGATATTATAGAAAATGCACAGGTTGCAATTATCATTACCAATAAAGAAAACAAAATAGAATATGTAAATAACTATTTTGAAACATTTTATGAATACTCAAAAGAGGAAGTTATAGGATTAAACCCAAGATTCTTAAGCTCTGGACAAACCCCTCAAAGTACTTATAAAGAGATGTGGGAAAATCTATCCATTGGTAAAAGTTGGAGCGGAATCTTTATAAACAAATCAAAATCTGGTAAAATTTATCATATTGACTCATATATTACTCCAATCTTAGATAAAAATAAGAATATAATAAACTTTATAGCTGTCGAAGTAGATATCACAAGTCAAATTGAACTGCTAAAAAAAGAAATAGAAAACAAAAGATTAAAATCTTTGGTCCAGCTCACAGGTGGTATTGCTCATAATATAAACAATTTTTTGATGCCTATTCTTGCCTCTACAGAGTTTTTAAAACTCAAAATTAACGATAAATCTCTACTTAAAAATATCAAGATGATGTCAGATTCTGCAGAAAAGATAGCATCATTAGTTGAAAAGCTACTTAAGTATTCAAATAATTTCTGGCTTTTCAAGAAAAAAACTACATTTTCACTATTTTTAACAATGACTATAAGCCACTTTAAAAATATAACTGATAATAAAATAACTTTTGAAATAGATGATAAAACAAAAGATATTATGTTGGATATAGATATCGAACTTATCAGAGAAGCAATTACAAATATTTTAAAAAATTCTCTACAAGCAATTCGCAAAAAAGAAAATACAGACATATTTGGATACAAAGGCAAAATTATTTTTAAAGCTTATTTAGACAATGACAAGAATATGCTAAAAATTTCTATAATAGATAATGGGATAGGTATTCCACCTGAAATTTTAGATAAAGTTTTTGAGCCCTTTTTCACTACAGAGGATATGGCAAAAACTCAAGGTTTAGGCCTCTCAGCTGCAAAAGGGATTATTGAATCTCATGGTGGTTTTATAGAAATTCATTCTACCCAAGGGGAAGGGACAACTGTAGATATTTATCTACCACTGTCATGTGGAGGCTAAAATGGATAAAAAATATAAACTTCCAGAATATTATGTAGGTATTGGAGCTTCTGCTGGAGGATTAGAAGCAATCGAACAGTTTATTTTAAACCTCCCAGCACCAGAATATTGTAGGTACGCAATTGTCATAATCCAACACCTTTCACCAAACTATAAAAGTATGATGACTGAAATACTTTCTAAAAAAACTGATTATCCAGTATTTAAAGTTGAAGATGGGATGGTGGCAGAAGCTGGTAAAATTTATTTAATCACACCTAAGAAAAACTTGAAAATACAAGATGGTAAATTTGTTCTTGAGGATACAGATTATACAATGGGGATAAATTTCCCTATTGATATATTTTTTAGATCACTTGCTGAAGATCAAAAGGAAAAAGCCATAGGCGTAATACTATCTGGGACAGGTTCTGATGGGACAAGAGGGATAAGAGCCATTAAGCAGAATGGTGGTATTGTTTTTGTCCAAGACCCTAAAACTGCAAAATTTGATGGCATGCCAAATGCTGCAATTAATACAGGGATAGTTGACTTTGTATTACACCCTTCTGAAATGCCTTCACAGATTGAAAATATAATAAATCATCCATCTGCAAACAAGCTTATTTTTGAAACAGAAGTTTTTTCACCCAATACATTAGAAAAAATCTTCAACCTCATAAAAAATAAACATGGTGTAGATTTTCAAAATTACAAACCATCAACCATAAGCAGGAGAATTGCTCGTCGTTTAGCTGTCACAAAATGTAACGATTTGGGAGAATACTATAAATACATTCTAAATAACCCAAATGAAATCCATGTCTTATTCAAAGAGTTTTTAATTGGGGTAACTAACTTCTTTAGAGATGAAGATGCATTTGAGTTTTTAAAAGATGAAGTAATCCCTAAATTGGTTAGTAAGTTTGAAAACGATAGCGAAATAAGGGTCTGGGTGCCAGGCTGCTCCACAGGAGAAGAAGCCTACAGTATTGGGATTATTTTATACGATTTTTTAGAAACACAAAATATTTAAAAAAACATTAAAATCTTTTCCACAGATATAGACAAATCAGCTATACAAACAGCCTCAAAAGGTTATTTTGCAGAAAGTGTAGTTTCTGATATCCCTAACTATTTTTTAAACAAATATTTTATAAAACATGGCAACCAATATTTAATATCAAGAAAAATTAGAGAAACTATTGTTTTTGCTGAGCACAACCTATTAAATGATCCACCATTTACTAATTTACATCTAATTAGCTGTAGAAACCTTTTAATTTATCTAAAGCCAGAGGCTCAAAAAAAGGTGTTTGATATTTTCCATTTTGCTCTAAAGGATGGGGGATTTCTTGTTTTAGGAACTAGTGAATCGATAGGTGATGACAAAAGATTTAAGCCTGTTAATTTAAAATACAAAATTTTCGAATCAGTAGGAAGAACTAAAATTTTATTAACCAACAATACAAAACAAAAAACAATTTCTGTTGATTATAAAAATGTTACAGATTTAAACCTTTACAACAACTTAGAATTTAAAAAGGATATAAAAACAATTTTAGAAAATACATTAAAAAATATTGTTAATCACTATTTCAAGTTCTTTGCATTAGTTGATGAAGATTTTAATCTCATATATATTGAAGGGGACACAGCACCATATCTAAAATTTCCTACAGGAGAACCAAATTTAAACTTATCAAATATTATAACTGAACAGTTATCTGTCCATGTAGTTAGTGCAATCAGGAAAGTTTTTAAGACAAAAGAAAACTTTAGATATAAAACCGTCTTTAAACACAATAGTAAAAAGATAAATTTAGCTATTGATTTTATCTATATGGAAACAGTAAAAAAGATACCTTTTGTTATAATGATTTTTACTGAAGAATCGTCCAAAAAGATTGCAACTGTAAAAGAAGTTAATCTCTCTGTAGAAAAAGAGAACTATTACAAGGAATTAGAGTATGAATTACAAATTACAAAAGAAAATTTACAAGCTACAATTGAAGAGCTTGAAACTGCAAACGATGAACTACAAGCAACAAACGAAGAGTTATTAGCAAGTAATGAAGAGCTCCAATCAACAAATGAAGAATTGCAAAGCACAAATGAAGAGCTCTACATAGTAAACACAGAATTGCAGGAAAAGATTTTAGAAAAAGCAGAGATACAGAGCTATTTAGAAAATCTATTAAATTATTCTGAAACAGATCTTTTAATTCTTGATAACAGTTTAAAAATCAAGAGATTTTCACCAAAAATAAAAGAGATTTTTAAGATTATAGATTCAGATATAGGTAGAAGTATAGAACATATAAATCACAATCTGGAAGATGTAGATATTTATAATATCTTTAAGGATGTGGTTAAAAATCAAGAAAATATAGAGTTAGAAGTCAAATCCACAACAGGAAAATGGTACAAGATGTCTTCAGCCATTATAGAGCTTGGTATTAGTGGAATAAATTATGGAGTGATTGTAAAATTTGAAGATATCACAAGGATAAAAGAAGAACAGTTTTTCTTAAAAGTAAAAGAAAATATAATTTCAGAAATTTTTAATAAATACGGTATTACTGGCTGGTATTTTGATATAATAAACAACAATATTTATTTATCAAAAGAAACTTATAAAATATTTGATTTAGATGCTAAAAATATTAGAATTGATGCAAAAGATTATTTTAACAAAATAATAAAGCAGATAGATAACAAAGATAAATTTAAAAAATTATTAGAAGATGCAAGTAAAAAAGGGAAACCCTTTGATGAAGAATTTACATATAAAAAAGATGATAAAACAACTTTAAAAATCAAAATCACTGGTGAACCTATTAAAGAAAAAAGAAAAGTTATTGCTATTGTAGGTACAATAAAAATAATTTAAAACTTTTCATAAAAGGTTTGATATTTTGAAGGTGTTGCAAAATTAATAATTGCTCAAGAATCTCAGATTGCTTCGTCGCATTCTCCTCGCAATTACTGAGAAATTGGCCATTGCGAGCATTAGCGAAGCAATCTAAACAACCTAAGTAATTTTTCAATACATCGCCCCAAATTAATTTAGTTGATATAACCTTTTTCAGATAGTATTTTGTATAGGAGCCTTGCTGAAAAAGCTGTTATTTCAGGGCAATGTTTGTATTTACCAATACCAAGCACAATCTCACCTTTTTTTCTTAATGCTCTACAACAGGTTGTCCCATATTGTTTTTTAAATGCTGATATAAAATAGTTACCCAGTTTTTGAGAAGCTTTATCACTTTCTTTAGCACTTAATCTACCTGTAAAAAATCCAATTATCATTATAGCAGATGATACAGCTCCACATAAACAGCCACTACCACCAATTCCATCACCTAAAATCGTCATCGCCTTTTTAAAATCATCTGAAAAAATAACACCAGTAACATCCTCAAAAGCCCTTACTATTGCTTCTGAACAATAATAACCGCTCTTAAAATATTTAGCAGCCATATCACCTATAAGTTGCTCTTTTTCAAAATCAATCATGCAAACTCCTTAATCATTGAATTATTTAATACCATGATATATAAACAGCAAAATATTAAAATTTTTTAAATTCAACACATTTCTTGCCCGAAGTATTTTATCTCCTGTATTTTAATACAGTTAAATTAAAATTATTAATTGGTGTATATTTTCTTCTTTTGTATTTTAATAGTTATCAGTAGATTATAGATATTATATCACTTTTCCTGATACTTATACAAAATTTTTTACACTATATTTTTTAAAAATTTTTCTATAAATATGTTTAAAAAATTTAATATACTAGCACTGCTTTTATAAACTAAAATAAAAAATTAAAAGGTAAAAAAAGATAAAAAATGTAACCCAAATCATAGAATTTCCTAAATTCACTTCTGTCTTAACTGACCTAATGTCATCCAATTTTGATAAATTTTCTTCTAGCTTTTTTGGGTTATCTTCAAAAACTTTGTAGTATATAATATAGTATACAGTCTTAATGTATCCAGCTGGATTTGAGAAAAAGTATGCAGCTTTTGAGGGTATTTTTTCAAATAAATAGCTTTTTATATTACTTCCAATATAAATTACTACCTTGTCAACAAAAATTAAGAATAGTTTACCCCCTTTTCTATAAAACCAATCTGTATCAAGAGTAATAGTCTCAGTCCTTTTTAACATAGGTAACATAAAAAAGAATGCTGCTGCTGAAAACATAAGTATTTGTAGCTGCATTACTACATGAGAAGGAGTATACGGTTCATAATTAACCTCATACGGAAGAATATTGTATAATAATTCAGGCTTTACTCCTAGTAAAATACATAAAAAGCTCACAAACCCCATAGCTATAAGCATGTTCAAAGGAGCTTCTTTAGGTCTCAAGCCTGAATCTTTTTGAAAGAAAACAAAATAAGGAAATTTAATTCCAGCATGTAAAAATACACCAGCGGAAGCTAAAAGTAGTATATGATAAACAATAGTTTTATGTTCTTCTAAAGAAGCAGCAATTATAAGTGATTTTGATGTAAAACCACTTGTTAGAGGAAAAGCAGAAATTGCTGCAGCTCCAATACAGCTAAAGAAAAGAGTATACGGCATAGTTTTGTAAAGCCCGCCAAGCCTTGAAGTTTTACTAATACCTGTTCTATATAAAACTGCTCCAGCTCCCATCATTAAAAGAGCTTTATAAAGAATATGAGCAAAAGCATGTGCTGCTGCACCGTTTATTGCCATTTGAGTCCCAATCCCCACTCCAGCAATCATAAATCCCACCTGGTTGATAATACTGTATGATAATACTCTTCTCATATCATTTTCTAATATAGCGTAAATTATTCCATAGACAGTCATTATTGCACCAGCATAAAGAAGAATTTCTTCACCCGGAAAACTTCTAGCTAACACATAAACTGCAGTTTTACTTGTATATGCACTCAAAAAAACAGTACCTGTTACAGTAGATTCTGGATATGAGTCTGGAAGCCAAGCAGAGAAAGGTGGAATTGCAGCATTGACTGCAAAACCAAGCATAATTAAGAGTGTCGCTATATTTTGAAGCCCTATATATCCAAAATCAAGACTGCCTGTTTTAAAATAATATAGTATCATCCCAGCAAATAATAGCTGTCCACCAAAAGCGTGAACTAAAAGATATCTAAATCCAGCTTTTGTAGATTTATCAGTTTTTCTAGCAAAAATAATCATTGTAGAAAAAATAGCCATTAATTCCCAGAAAATAAATAATGTTAGTAAGTTGCCTGCGAAAATAACACCATAGGAACTTCCAACATATAATGTAGCATATACATTTTCTTTATAATCGTCGTTATGATATGCAAATATTGCAGATGAAAACGCCATAATAGCAAAAATATATCCCCATACTTTACTTAATTTATCTATAAAAATAAATTTCAAGTTAAGCCCTAAAAAAGTTCCACTAAATTCAACATTTATAGGTGTGTAGATTAGAGCTATAAAAGCAATAGCAGGAATAGCAATAAAAAGTGCCTTATGCACTTTACCTTTAGTAAAGGCAAGTAAAATAGCACCTAAAAAGAAAAATATAAAAATCGGTAAACTACCTATCATAGTAATCCTCTGGCTTTTGTAAAAATAATTTTCCTAAAAATTTTGATACGACAACAATCAATACACATGAAATAAATCCATAAATAGCATAAGAACCAAAATAACTTTCCCAAGTATAGTGAGGATGTTTGTGAACTACTAAATCCAACAACACTAAAACGACTAACACGATATAAAAAATAATTTTAAGTTTTTCTATATTTTCTTTTTTATCAAAAAAATCAAATTCTTTTTTCAATTTAACCTCCAATTCCAAGTGCTATTTTAGCCAAGTTTAAAAACATATCCGGATAAATAAAAATAGCGAATGTAAGTATAGAGGTAACAATTATTGGTAAAAGCATTATTAATGGTGCTTCATGTAAATGTTCTTCATGGGCATTTTGTGCTGGCTTAAGGTATGCATTTATAAATATTGGCACAAAGTATCCAGCGTTTAAAAGGGCACTAATAACAAGAATTCCTATTACCCAAGCTTTTCCAGCTTCGACCGCACCATTTGCAATAAACCATTTGCTGATAAGTCCAGCCATTGGAGGAAAACCTATCATAGACAGGGCACCGACAGTAAAAGCAGCCATACTGTATGGCATATACTTAGCTATTCCGTTAAGTTCACTTACTTTAGTTTTATGGTTAGCAACATAAACAGCACCTGCCCAGAAGAAAAGGGTTATCTTGGCAAAGCCATGAGCTACAATATGCATAATAGCTCCTATTGCACCAGTTATGCTAAGGAGTGAAACAGAAAGGACAATATATGACAATTGACTAATCGTTGAGTAAGCCAATCTTGCTTTAATATTATCCTGTCTGAGGGCAACCATAGATGCAACTATAATCGTAAATGCAGCAAAAATAGTAACTAAATTTGTGGTAAATACATCTTTTAAAAAGTCAATTCCATAAATATATACAAATACTCTAACAATAACAAATACACCAGTTTTAACAACAGCTACTGCATGTAACAATGCACTAACAGGGGTAGGAGCAACCATAGCTGAAGGTAACCATAAATGAAAAGGCATCACAGCGGCTTTTGCCGAACCAAATACAAAAAGTAATAACATGATTCCTAACACTGATTTGTCAACATTATTCGTAGAGTTTAATGCCCCCCCTAATGTAAAGTCCAAATTTCCTATTGTTGTATAGATATAAATTAGCGCAGGCAGAAAAAACATAACAGATGTAAGTAATAAATAAGAAAGATACCTTCTTGCACCCTGTATAGCCTCTTTTGTCTGCTTGTGTGCAACAAGCGGATAAGTTGCAAAAGTAAGTATTTCATAAAATAGATAGAGAGTGATTAAATTGCCAGAAAAGGCTGCGCTGATAGCAGCAAACATTGAAATAGCAAAGAAAACAAAAAATCTAGTCTGATTTTTTTCTTTGTTGCCACGCATATATCCAATTGAGTAAAACGTTGTGACAAACCATAAAAAAGAAGCCATTAATGCAAAGAAGACACCAAATGCATCCACTTTAAATTTTAATACAAGACCAGGTATAAATTCAATAAGCTGAAATTCAAGAATTTCACCATTTTTCACTTTTAAATATATATTGAAAACAACTAAAAAAGTCGTAAATGCACCTGCTACACTAAAAAAATCACGAATATTTGGGTTATTTTTTGTCAACAGGATCGGCAGCGTTATAAAAAGAGGAATAATAACGGCAATTAAAGGAATAGAAGAGTTAACTACTTCAGTCATTTAATTGTCTCCATAAGGAAGTTTGCTGCTATTTCAGTATATCTAATAAGTTTTACAGGAAATATTCCAAAATATAGAGTTATAGCTACAAGTGTATATGTTGGTATCAACATGCTCAAAGGCTCTTTAACCCTGTTTACCTTATCATCGGAGTTGATAAAAAAGATTCTATCAACAATTCTCCAAAAATAAATAGCTGTTAATAGGGAACTTATTAAAATAACTATTACTCCCAACCACTTGCCAGAATTTATTGCACCTAAAACAAGATACCACTTGCTGATAAATCCAGATGTAATAGGTATACCTACCATAGATAATGCAAAAATAAGAAAAGCAAATGAAGTAAATGGCATCCTCTTAAAAAGTCCATTTAGATTTTCAATCTTAGTGCAAGTTGTAAAATAAAATATAATACCTGCAACAAGGAAAAGCCCACCTTTAACCACAGCATGGGAAAGAAAGTGATACATAGAGCCAATAAGCCCATATTTATTTATTAAAGTTGTACCGAAAACAATATACCCAATTTGACCAATAGATGAGTATGCAAACATCATTTTTAAATCTTTTTGTCCTAGAGCTAAAAAAGAGCCTGCTAAAATAGCAATAAGAGAAATATAAAATAATACTTCAGTTAAGGGCAATGTTTTTGCGACAAAGTTAGGAGTGAGTATGGTATAAAAAAATCTGATAAGTAAATACGCCATCACTTTGGTGCTGGTAGCAGACATAAAAGCACTAATAGTTGACGGAGAGTGAGTATAAGCACCTGGCAACCATGTATGAAGGGGAAAAAGAGCCATCTTCATACTTAAACCTACAATTATAAAAACTGAACCAACTATAACGATTTTAGAGTTATACATAGGTACAAGTCTTTGTTGCATATCTAAAAGGTTCAGTGTCCCTGTTGCCATATAGAGATAGCCTATACCAAGAACTATGAAAGTAGCTCCAATTGTACCAAGTATCAAATAATTAAAACTTGCCCTGTAGGATCTTTTTGTACCACCTATTGCGATAAGAGCATATGCGGTAATTGATGAAATTTCTGTAAAGACGTAAATGTTAAATAAGTCACCAGTAATGGTTATCCCTAAAAGTCCTGATGCAAATAGCATTGTGACTGAGTAAAAGATATATTGCTTTGATTCTGGAATTTCTTTTTTAACACTATTTGGAAAATATATACTCATTACAAATAAAAGAACCGCTATTATGGTAATAAACAAAACATTCGTATAGTCTACATAATATTCTATTCCAACAGGTGGTACCCAATTACCAAAAAAATACCTAATAGGGCCACTTTCATAAACTTTAATTAATAACAAAATTGAAAAATATGCAGTTATAAGTGCAGTTACTTGAAACATTGTTTGAACTATTTTTTTATAAAATACACCTATAGCAACCATCAGCATTGCACTAAAAAAAGGAAAAACAACAACAAGTGCTGGTAAATTCATTTCCAAATTCATTTATTTTTCACCATATTTTATTCATTTTCATCTATCTCTATTATTTCATCTTCTTCTATAGTTCCATAAGTTTCTTTAATCTTCAAAACGACAGACAAAGCTACAGCAGTAACTGCAACTCCAACCACAATTGCTGTAAGCATTAAAACATGAGGTAAGGGATTATCATATCTTATAACATCATCTGCGTATATAGGTGCTGCACCATCTGTTACCTTTGAAATACTAATATAAAAAAGTATAACAGAAGTAGAAAGAATATTAAGACCAATTACCTTTTTTAAAAGGTTGCCATTTACTATAACACTATAAAGACCTATCAATATGAGTATGATGGTTGCCAGATAATTGTATTTGTATATTAAAAAATCAACTATCATTTTTTTTCGCTACCTCTATAAATAATAATATCATTACACTAAATACAGTAATAAACACTCCTGTTTCAATAAGAAGCAGACCTATGGAGTTACCTGATTTCATATCAAGTCCTGGCAACTTTGCGTATTCTAAAAACTTACCACCATTTAGCATGGTAATAAAACCTACACCTGTATAAATTGAAACACCAAGTGCCGTTAAGAAAATAACCATTCTTTTACTAATAATTTTATAAAACTCCTCAATACCAAATACCATTGCATACAAAATAAATCCTGCTGCAAATATTACTCCACCCTGGAACCCTCCACCAGGACTAATTTCTCCATGAGCTAAAACATATAAAGAAAACATTAGGATAAAAGGAACAATTATCCTCGTAGTAGTTTTTAATATTGTATCGCTTCTCAATTCTCACCCCTACTCAATATCAAATATGAGCAAAGACCTGCTATAAATATAACAGCTGTTTCACCATTAGTATCAAACCCCCTGTAACTTCCCAAAATGGCAGTAACAATATTATCAGCTCCTGTTTCTATTTTAGCACGTGCAATAAAGTCAGGAATAAGATATGTATTTGTAACCCAGTTTGGATCACCAAACTTTGGCATATCTGTAACACTTAATATGAGAAGATACCCTACAAAAAACAGTATTCCAATTGCAAGTATTTTTCTATCTTTTCTAACGAATGATCTATCTTCGTTTTTTACCTTTGTAAAAACCGCAAGAAATAGTACAGTACTTATCCCAGCTCCTACTGCAGCTTCAGTAAAAGCGACATCAATAGCATTAAGAGTAGTCCATAGCACCGCAACATATAAAGAATAAGCACCTAAAACAATAACAGAGTTAAGCATGTTTTTAAAATGTATAGATAAAAAAGCTGCTAAAATTAAAAATGTTAAGAAAACGATATCAATTAGAATTGTCACTTTGTCTACTCCAAAATTTTACACCTTTAATATAAGCAGCTCTAGCTAACGCATGAGTTGCTGTTGGATTTGCAATAAATATAAACGCAACAAGAATAATTAATTTTAAAGATATAAGAGAAAATCCTTCATAAAGAATTAATCCAAAAATAATTAATATTTGACCTAAAGTATCTGTTATGCCAGCAGCATGTATTCTTGTGTAAAAATCTGGCATTCTGATAAGGCCAATTGTTGAAACCAAAATTAGCAACGAGCCTAAAATAATAAAAAAACCCGTAATAAAGCTCAATCTAATTTCCCCTTTTCTTTAAGTTTTAAAATAGCAATAGTGCCAATAAAATTTATTAGGGCATATGTAATTGAAATATCAACAAATTCTGGTCTATTGTATAAAAAATCTATCAGTACCAAAAGGACAATGATTTTAGTACCTATTAGGTTTACTGTTAAAACTCTATCATAAAAAGTAGGCCCTTTTACTAGTCTGTAAATAGCAGTAAATGATGCAATTAGTACTATTATAATACTTAACTTAAAAATCATACAACTTTCTCTACTTCTTTAACCTTTTCTTGCAATGAATATATACCCGACTCAAAGTCTTTATCTACTGCATGAACCAAAAACTGTTTATCGCTTGCAAATATTGTAACAGTTCCTGGTGTAAGTGTTATTGAATTGCCAAGCAATGTCACCCCAATGTCAGACTTAACTTTAGGTTTGAATTCAACCATAATAGGGCTAATCGTATTTTTAATATCTTTTTTAAAAATTATTTTTAAGACTTGAATATTAGATGAAATAATTTCTTTTAAAAGAAAAGGTATATATAAAAATATTTTCAGCAGTAATCTTATGTTAACTTTTTTGTTAGGGAAAAATAAATCATTAGTTAAGTAAACTACAATTAAAGAGGATAAAAGAGCAAGAACTATTAAAAGTGTATGAAAATGTCCAGATAAAACTATCCAAAAACCAAGAAGCACTATAAAACTAAATATATAACTAAACACCCTTCCCACCTCATATGAAACAATGTTTTGATATATATGTAAACTACATATTTTGTCAAGAAATTATTAGGTAGTGTATAAGAATTTTTTGTAAAAATTGAAAAAGAGGCATACCTCCTGTAATCTACTAATGCACACAAAAAACAGAAAAAGGAAGTATACCCCAATGAATAATTATAATTTAGCTGAATTATTTGAAAAAAGGAAGGATATTCGAGAAATTTTTATGGAATTTATGTCGGAACAATGTGTTAGTTTTTTAGAAAAGCTTGGAGAAATTTAAGAATTAATGACATATTTGAAATATCCAGCTTTAATGAGGCCTTATAAAGAGGTTAAAAGGAGGACGAAAGTTATAGAGTTTTTTTATGATAAGAAAGCGTTAGGGAAGGTATTATTTTTAGTAATATTATAGAGGAATGGTAGTTACAAATCATGAAAGATGAGACATTGGGATTATTTTTTAGCAGTATTGAAAAATAAAAGGGCTGAAAAATATGGTAGATTACAGGAGGATAAAAAGCTTACACAAAATTAGTTGCACTATGTTGAAGTAAAAATTGTATATGTAAAAATTTACTTGAGTTAACAAAAAATATAAATTAAACTTTTTGAAAGTTTTGTACTAATTTATGAGGTGAATAATGCCAATTATTACAGCAGAAGGCCCAAAAATTAATGATTTAGAAAAAAGAAAAGAATTTGTAAAAACAGTCACAGAGGCTGCTTCAAAATATTTTAACTTGCCAGAAGAATCAATCATTATCCTAATAAAAGAAAATAGCCCTGAAAATGTCAGTGTCGGAGGAAAATTAATTTCAGAAAAAAATAAAGACAGCAAATAGGAAAAAACCTATTTGCCGCCCTTAACCTTGACATAATAGCGGTTGTGCATATATTTCAATTCATCCTCATGTTTGTATCCTGTAATCATAGATTTTAATGATCCTTTGATTGCAAAAAGCGACATATAAAGATGAACCAAAAACATTATCAAAAGCAACATCCCAAGAAAATTGTGAATAAGAGCGTATATTCTCAAATTATTAACATCTGTATCAAAACTATATAGAAAATATCCAGTAAACATCATTATCATACCACCCATGGTAGCAAGCCAAAACCAGCTTTTTTGTCCTGGATTAAATTTCCCTACTGGCATTATATTATCAAGTTTTTTACTGAGATACCCCCCAAACTTAATAATCCATTTTATATCCCCTGGAGCAATTATCATATCCTTTACCCACATCAAAAACATAACAATTGCAAAGGGTGTAAAAATAAATGCCGCTGGAGCATGTAAATATCTAAAAAACCTCACAAAAGAGCCACCACCAAAATATTTTCCAAACAACATAACGAGTCCAGAAATAACCAAAATAGTAAAAGCTGCAGCAGTTATCCAATGAACTAATCTATTTAATACATTAAAAATCAGAAACTTTTCACCATCATGTGAAAACCTTTTTGGACCAATTATTATGTAATGCAGAAGAAAAATTAAAGGGATTAAAATTAATATTAAAATATAAATCTTTTTCACATAGTTTTTTTGTAAAACTAAAAATGTTTTGCCATAATTTTTCCAATCCTTCGTAAACTCTTTTGATATCTGTTTATAAGAATCAGTTAATAATACTGTGTTGTAGCTCTCAATATTTTTCAAATCGTATTTTTCATAAGAGTAAAAATATGGATAAGCATAAACTGTTATTAAAACTAACATTATTAAAGACAAAAATATTCTTTTTGACATTTTGTCACCCTTTATAAAAAAAGGGGATATTACCCCCTATTTTCTATTGTACGCTTTATCCCATCCCCAAGCGTTTGCTCCAGAACCTCTGCGAAATACCCTCTCTCTGTAAATATTTGCGACTTTATCAGCATCACCAGCAAGAAGTGCTTTTGTGGCACACATACCTGCACAAAGAGGCACTTTACCCTCTGCAATTCTATTTTGTCCATAAAGTCTTTTTTCCTTATCGCTAAATGTTTCTGCTGGCCCACCTGCACAGAATGTACATTTGTCCATTACACCTCTTGCACCAAAATAATTCCCTTTTGGAAACTGTGGAGCACCAAATGGGCATGCAAAGAAACAGTAACCGCAACCTATACAAACATCTTTATTTACAAGCACAATTCCATCTTCTCTCTGATAAAGCGCATCAACAGGGCAAACAGCAATACATGGAGCATCAGAGCAGTGCATACAGGCTACAGAAATACTTTTTTCGCCTGGTTTCCCTTCATTTATAGTAATAACCCTTCTACGGTTTATACCCACTGGGACATGATGCCCTTCTTTACATGCTACAACACAACCGTTACAATCTATACATCTATCTACATCACATAAAAATCTCATTCTACCCATAACATTCCTCCATTAAGCTTTTGTTATACGACAAAGACCTGTTTTGGTCTCCTGCATTTGAGTAACAATATCATATCCATAGTTTGTAACAACATTTGCAGCTTCACCTAAAACATAAGGAGTTGTTCCTTCAGGATATTTTCCTGCCCAACTATCACCCATGAAAAATCCACCAAAATGGAATGGTAAGAAAATTGTTTTATCATCAACTCTTTCTGAAACTTTTGCCTTAACTTTTATTTTACCTCCATTAGGTGATTCAATCCAGATCATATCCCCATCTCTAATGCCATAATCGTTAGCTGTTTTGATATTTATTTCAGCAAACATCTCTGGTTGAAGTTCAGCTAAATATTTATTACTCCTTGTTTCAGCACCACCACCCATGTACTCAACAAGTCTACCAGTTGTAAGGATTAAAGGATATTTTTTAACCCAATCAAGTTTCTGCTCGCTCTTATACTTCGTATAAACTCTGTAATGATCAGGTTTGTCATCATAAGTAGGATATTTTTTAATCATTTCTGGATCAGGAGAATGAAGCGGCTCTCTATGAACAGGTATTGGATCAGGGAAATTCCATACATAACATCTTGCTCTTGCATTTCCAAATGGTGCCATACCACGTTTTATAGCTTCCTTTATAGTTTTTTGGCTTAAATCAGTTTTCCAGTTGGTACCTGGAACAATACCTTTAAACTCTGGATAACCACCATTTACCTCACTACCAGGATTCGCCACACCATCAGCAGCAAGAAGATTTTCCACTTTGCCATTTGGATATTTATATTCTGTGCCAAATCTTGCTCTAAAAGGTAAACCACCTTTTGCAACAGGTTTTGATATATCATATAGAATTGGGGTACCTGGATGCTCAGTAGTCCAGCAAGGCCATGGCAAACCATAGTACTCACCATCACAAGGCCCACCTTTTGCCTGCAATGTATTTACATCAAAAGTATGCCAATAATCTGTATGCTTTTTAATCCTTTCTGGAGTTTGACCATTATAACCAATGGTGAGAGAACCCTTATTAATTTCTCTTGTTATATCTTCTGGTATTTTCTTGATATTTTTAAAGAATTTGTCATAAAAGCCAAACCTTTTTACAAGCTCTTGCATAATAGTATAATCATCTTTACATTCATGCACAGGATCTACTACTTTGTATCTCCATTGAATTCCACGCTGGGTATTTGTAACACTCCCAGATGTCTCATACTGGCTTGATGATGGCAAAAGATAGACGTTATCTTTATCGCAAGCAGCTGCTGTCATAGTAGGGAATGGATCGATTATAACAACTAAATCGAGCATATCGAGCGCTTTTTTAAGTTTATGATACTGAGACTGAGAGTTTGATGAGCAACCCCAAAAAACTACTGCCTTTAGTGGTGAGTATTGAGTAATTTCGTCTTCCTGAATTACTCCTTCATACCATCTACTTAGTGTAAAACCGTTTTTTGACATGTAGCTTTCATCTTTAAATCTTGACTTGATCCAGTCATACTCTACATCCCAAACTCGGCACCAGTGCTGCCATGACCCTTTTGCAAGACCGTAATAAGCTGGCAAAGTGTGGGATAAAACACCCATATCTGTTGCCCCCTGAACATTATCGTGTCCTCTTAATATATTTGTACCGCCGCCAGATTTTCCCATATTTCCAAGCACAAGCTGCAAAATACAGTAAGCTCTAGTATTGCTGCTACCAATAGAGTGCTGAGTACCACCCATACACCAGATAACAGTGCCAGGTCTATTATCTGCAAGTAGTTTTGCAATTCTAACCACTTCTTTTGCAGGAACACCTGTAATCCTCTCCACCTCTTCAGGAGTATAGTTTTTTGCTACCTCTTTTAACTCTTCAAAACCAGCAACACGAGTTCTAACAAATTCTTTGTCATACCAATCATTTTGAATAATTACATTTATCAAACCCATAACAAAAGCTGTATCTGTACCAGAACGAATTCTTACATAATCGGTAGCTTTTGCAGCTGTCTTCGTAAATCTCGGATCAACCACTATAATTGGGGCGTTATTAACCTCTTTTGCATATAAAATATGTTGCATTGCTATAGGGTGAGCTTCTGCAGCATTTGAACCTATAAAGAATACACATTTTGAGTGCCTAATATCATTGATACTGTTTGTCATTGCACCATAACCCCAGGTGTTTGCTACACCTGCAACAGTTGTGGAGTGACAAATTCTTGCCTGGTGATCTATATTGTTTGTCCCCCAAAATGCAGCAAGTTTTCTCTGCAAATAAGCCATTTCATTTGATACTTTTGCACTCCCAATCCACATGACTGCATCAGGGCCATCTTTTTCACGAATATCGAGCAGTTTTTTTGATACTTCATCCAAAGCTTGTTCCCAGCTTATTTTCTGCCACTTTCCATTGACCTTTTTTAATGGATATTTTAACCTTTTTGGGCTTGTTACCATATCTATTGCACCGGCACCTTTACAACAGTGCCCGCCCCTTGAAATAGGATGATCTTGAGCTATTTCCTGTCTTACCCATACACCATTTTGAACTTCAGCATAAATCCCGCAACCCACAGCACAATGGGTACAAATTGTCCTAACAATTTTTGAGTTTGGATATGGTTTGCTTGATGCGTTTGCCTTTTTAACAAAAGTTGGGGATAAAGACATACTTGCAAAAGCTGCAGTTGCCGCAGAAAGTTTTAAAAATGTTCTTCTTCCTATTTGCGTATTAATACCAAATTTTGCTGATTCAATTTCAGAACTTTTAATCACTTTTTTCACTTTATTAGCTGCCATATTAAACCTCCCTAATCCCTAAGCGAAGCATAATACTTTTTAAAATCTTCTGTCTCACGATATAGAATCTCACTCTCAGCTGTATCAATACTCTTTGCCATTAACTTCTTCCCCCTTAATACAGTAACAGCTCCCACAGTGGCCAAAGCACCTAACTTTAAAAACTCTCTCCTGCTTTTTTTAGGCTTCATAAACACCTCCATTTAAGTTACCTTCTGATAAAAAACTTTTTTCTACATCCAATATAAAATCTATTAATACGCCACAGCTGGCGTAAAAATAAGCTTGAGGATGATTTTTTAGTGCTTTTGCAAATTCTATGAAAAAAGGTTCAATAAACTTTTCAAAAAACTCTATCTGATCAGAAAGTTCTGACTTATTTTTAATCAGATAAATCATCGTATCAGAAAGAAAAACTATTGAATCTTCAGAGTCTTTAAACTCTACATCTTTTACAATTCCCCTTTCCCACAAAAAATCCCTTAATTTTACAAGTGTTTCTCCAAAATTCTTACCATCAAGATAAAACGAAGCGTTTAGATTTATAAGATTATCTGAAAAAGGATTAACAAAAAGCTCATAATATTCATTTTTTAGCTTTTCATAATCATAATTTTTAAAAACCTCATCAAAAAAACTTAAAATCTGCTGAAACCTATCATCAAACAATAGCTCTTCACTTTTCATCGATTTAAAAATTTCAATCCATTTTTCATAAAGCTCTTCTGTGGGCTCGGCATAAAAAAACGATTTTATCAAGTCATAAAAAAACATTCTGGTGTTATCTATCTCAGCGGACATCAGCTCCCTCTTCAAAAAGTTTTTTCACTCTACAACTTTCACAGTAATTAAGATAAGTCCCTTTTGTTTCAAACAAACCAGCAGCTTTCAGCTTGACAACTACTGAGTCATAACTTTTCTTATTTCCAAAGACTTTCCCACACTCAGGGCAAACCATCGGCTCATCTTTGTTTAAAACTTTCATATTAAAAAACTCATCTGCCAATAAGAGCCCACTTGCTATTTCAATGGCATCTTCAGGGCAAACATATTCACAAATACCACACTGAATACAAAACGCAGGGGTATGATTTAATGAAAAATCTTCCTCTTTTGCAACCAATGCACCTATTTTACAATGATTTACACATGCAAGGCATAGAGTACATTTATCTTTATCAAGAAGCACATTTCCAAAAATATCTAAAATGTTGTCTTTAATAAGAATATTTGATACATTTGACTCTTTATACAAAAATTGTAAAATAGCAGCTAACTTTTTCCTTCTAGTACTAAAGCTAAAATTTTTATAAAGATTTTTAAGTGGATTAATTAACTCACTTTGCTTATTAAATTTATAATTATCTAAAATCGAAATAAATTCTTTATATTTAAATAAAAACTCAAGTAATTTGTTGCAAAACTTTATCTGTTCGTTCTCTTTTAGCCTTTCGTTTAAAATAAAAACCTTTGAAACACCAATTGCAAACAAAAATAGATAATGAAAAGTGTTAAAATATCTTGGTTCTAACGGCAAAAGTATTAAGTTTTCAAGCTTATTTATATCATTTACCCAGCAAAATTTTCTAAGATCTTCCTCCTCCCCCAAGACTACAGAGATATCTTTTGGTAAATCTAATGTCTGAAAGTATTTGATAAATGTATCATCCTTCAAATAGCCATTTTGCATAGCTCCTGTTGGACAAACCGATATGCATTTGCCACAACCAACACAATTTAAATGATTAACAATAATCCCCTCATCATCAGTAGAGATAGCTTCATATTCGCATGCTTCAATACATCTTTTACATCCGTAATCAAGTTTTAGAGAATATTGGCAGATATCATTGTCATGCTTTACAATTTCTAAAACATTAAACTCCCCTATTCTCTCAAAAACCTTATCAAGTTCATCTATGTCATAAACTTTTACCCAATCAGTTGTAAAATCTGATAAAATCTCTTTATCATCAGTAATAATAAATGAAGCATCAAATTCTATACTTTCTAATCTATCAATAGTTATGGCATTATCTTCACAAACTTGTTCACATTTCTTACATAGGGAGCAAAGGTCGTAATCGATGTTTAAATCTAAATCTATAGCATTTTCAGGGCATACTTTAAAACATTCACCACACCAGCTACACTTTTCAAAATCTATAGGTGCATAAGATTTAAGAAAAATTTTATATTTATACTCCCTACCTCCAATTTTTATATCATAAGAGGTATAAAACTCTTGAGATGTTAATTTTCCTATATAAATGGGGATTACCTCAAATAATCCTGAGTAACTTTCAATAGATTTATTTAAAAAATCAACACTGTTTGAAATAATAGCAATTCTTGGAGCAATCGTGATATTATATTCTCTAACATCTGTTAGTTCTTTGCGCAAAGTTTCAGCTTTTAAAAAAGAATTTTTTAATAGTCCAGATAGAAAATCTAAATAGTTACATCGTTCTATTTTCCCCATATATAAAATATAACACATACTTTAAGGAAGTCAAGATAACTTTATGAAATAATTTTATTAGGTTAATTTTAAGACTATTTTTTATCAAACACTGTCACATAATCGAAAGGTTGTTTAGAATTGATACAATTATTAATTCTCTCTAAATAAACCTGAGATACGGGATCTACATACTTTTCCACTAACATAGTAAATAATTTTATTGCACTTTCAAAGTCCTGCTCTCTGTATTTTTTAATAGCATCTTCAAAAAGCTTAATAAAATTTTCATCATAATTTTCATTTACTATCACTTCAAATATATCAACTGGCTCATTTTTCCCCTTTACTATTACGGTATCAATAAGCCTAATTTTAAAATTATTAATTAATCCATTTTTAGTGTATCCAGAAATTAGTATTTTAGTCCCATAATATTTGTTTAACCCCTCAAGCCTGCTTGCAAGATTTACTGTATCCCCTATCGCTGTATAGTCAAACCGCTTTTCAGTACCCAGATTTCCAACTACCGCATCACCACTATTAATACCTATACCGATATCAAGCTCGGGCAACCCTTTTTCTTTAAATGTTTTGTTTAGTTTTTGCAGGTTTTTTACAATTTCTATTGCTGATTCCACAGCCTTATCTTCGTGATTTTCTAAATCAATCGGTGCATTAAAAACTGCCATTATTGCATCGCCAATATACTTATCAAGCATTCCTCCATTTTTCAGGATTATATCCGTAGATGGACCCAAAAAAGAGTTGAGCAAGCTCACAAGAGTTTCAGGTTCAAGCCCCTCTGATATTGTGGTAAAACCTCTTATATCTGAAAAAAGAACCGTGATCCTTTTCTTTTCACCGCCAAGTTTCAGTCTATCAGGATCCTGTAGTATCACTTCCACAAGGTCTTCAGAAAGATAACTACTAAAAGCCTTTTTTAAATATCTACTTTTTTGCTCAACAATAATATTTTTATAAACTTCAATAAAGATAAACGATAAAATTACTGAAATAAAAGGGTAGATAACTGATAACTGATAATTATAAATATCAAACATTTTAAAATTAATGATAAAGTACAAAACGCAGATTGTGATAAATGAAATGAACGAGTATAAACCCTTTTTGAAAATAAAACTACTTACAGCAATCAGAATAGCCAAAACAACAATACTAATTAAGTCAATAATAAATGTTTTTTCATTTTCCACCAAATAAAAGTTTTGTAAAACATTTGAAGCAACTGTGCAGTGGATTTCAGTCCCTGGAAAATATGGATCAATTGGTGTTGCCTGATAATCACCCACCCCTGTTTCTGTAATCCCCACAAAAACAAGTTTGTTTGAGATATCAGATTCATTAATTTTATCTTCTAAAATATCTGCAGCAGAAATAGTTTTTATTCTCCCTTTTTTACCATAGAAATTTACAGGGAGTGAACCATCTAAATTTACTGGTATATCCATATTATCAAGCTTTAATCTTTCAATCCCAAGACTATCCACATAAACATAAATCTCTTTATCCAAAAAATGAGAAAGAGCTGCAAGGTTTAAAGAAGGCATTAAATAACCACTAAAATCAACTACCAAATTTACCCTTCTTAAAATACCATCCTTATCAGGAAACACTGAGAAAAAACCTTGAGAATAAGCTCCCTCTGATATTTCATCAATATTTGTCTCAGCACTTTTAAAGGAAGCAATAGGTAATTTATCTACCTCTTCCAGTAGTTTTACATTTTCTATTGAATAATCTGGTAGCCTCTCATTTGCCAGATCTACCTCTTCCTGACTTATTGTATCTCTAAAAAAGTAACCCAATATAACATTTTGCTCTCTATAAATTGCTTTTGATAATGCTAAATCAGAATCAGGATTGCTCGGCTCTGAAAATACGATATCTAAAGCTATGGTTTTAGCATGGTAATCATTTAACTTATTAATAAGTTTTGCAATTAATTTTCTATCCCAAGGCCATCTACCAAACTTATCAATACTTTTTCCATCAATTGCCACTAAAACGACATCTCTTGATGGCTCTTTTTCCACTCTCAATCTAAATTTTACATCCTGGATTTTAGTATCGACTGTTTTAATAAAATCGTACTGGTTTCTGTATAAATAGATTGTTAATACAATTATAATAAAAGAGATAACAAAATAAAAAAGCTTTTTCATTATTAGCTTTGTTCTGGTATTAGACTAAGAATCACATCAACAGTCGATATAAAACGACCTTCTGGAAATTGCTCTTTATATTTTTGAAAATACTCTTTGCAGCTTATATAATCCTTTTGCTCATAAGCAATAAAACCTAACTGAAAAAGAGCATATTCATAATACGTTGTACCTGGATATTGGTCAATTATTTGGTTTAATAAAATCTTTGCACCATTTATATCATTCATATGTTTTGATTTCAAAATAGATTTTCTATAAATAGCCTCTGATTTAAACTCTTTAGATTTAGCAAATAAAACAGCATAATCTAATGATTTCAAAGCCTCTTCATACCTTTTTGCATCAGCTAAATATTTTGAATAATTAATATTCCATCTTGCAATAATATCAGGCAACCTTTTACTTTTCTCTAACTCATCAGGGATTTCAAAATCTGTGATGGAAAGTAGTGTATGAAACATATCCTTTAAAGTTTCATCTTGGTCAAAATTTACCGGATTTAGTGGAGCAAGATCTCTTGAAGCCTGACTCATCTCTTTCTTTTTGGTTTCCACAGAGCCATTATCAGTGGAAACAGCCACAACACCTTCTTCTGTAAATACGCAAAGAGCATTTTCATTTGAATAAGCTATAAATTCTGTACCTTTCACACCAGCAACTGCACCTGAGGAAACAACATTATAACTATTTCCTGGTTTTAATTTTGTCACCAAAGATCTTAAACTACCCTTTTTAAGTTCAATCTCTGTTTTTTCATTATTTTTATCTGTTTTTGTTAAAATCACTTCACTATCAGGAGATATCACAAAAACAGTTTTATTTTTTAATTTTATTGAGATAGAAGATGAGGCATCCGTTACAATTTTATCTCCGACAAAAACTTTCTTTCTTAATCTTGCCTTTTTACCGTTTATTAATGGTGTTCCAGATAATTTGATTACTTTGCCAAAATAGACCTTAAGCTCTGCACTGGCAATATTTATAGAAAATATTAAAATTAATATGCTATAAAATATCCTTTGCATAAAAGTACCCTCCATACAGAGCAGCATCATTTTTTAATTTTGATAAATGTATTATAACATCTTTTTTGTATGGAGGATACAACTTTTCATTAAAAAATTTAATAAAATCTTTAAAAAACATATCAGAATAATGAGAAATACCACCACCCAAAACTACCTTTTCCACATATATTGAGTTTACAAAAGATGCTATACCGATTGCTAAATAATGTGCAAATTGTTTAAAAGTTAATCTTGCTGTCAGTTTTTTTTGTATTGCCAATTGATAAATCTTATTTACAGAATCAATATTCTCTTTGTAGTTAGACAAAGAATTATAAAGATTTATAAAACCTTTTTTACCGCAATAAGCTTCTAAACAGCCTCTATTACCACAAGAACATTTCCAACCATTATCAACTACTACAATATGGCCAATTTCAGCTAAGGAATACTTTGATTTTACAATTCTACCATTTAATATTAAACCACCACCCACACCTGTTCCTAATGTCACCATTAGTAAGTCTTTTACATCACTATGACATTTTTTATATTCACCAAGAGCAGCTAAATTGGCATCATTTTCTAGATAAACATTTTTTAAATTTAAGTGATTTATTAAATTTTTATATTTCAAATATGGCAAATTAGGAGAATAAACAGGGCACTTTTTCTCATAATCTATAATTGCAGGGATTCCAATTACAATTTTTTCGTAAGGCTCATTTACATAAGATTTGATCAATTCAATCAATTTTTCATAACTATCAGGTGTTTTTAGAGAATCCCTTGATTTTATTTCTCCATTATTAAAATAAGCATACTTAATATTTGTCCCACCTATATCAAAAACATATACATTCATATTTTATACCATGGAAAGTTTTTTTCAAAAACCTCTCTTTCACCTGGATCAAATTTAAACAATTTTTTCCAGATATCGTCCTGCTCCATACAAAAGTAAACAAACACATTTTTCCAATAACTTCTGATTTTATTGACAACAAAACGCAACATATAAAACCTTAATGCTTTAAAATATCTAAGCTTCCCATCACCTGCTTTAATAAATCTGTTTTCAAATAGCATTGTCTCAGAAAATCTTTCTCTTACAATATCATATAACTCAGGAATAAACCTAAAAGTAGAAATGCTAATAAACTCAACATTTTTTTCATCTATCTTTTCAAACAATTCATTTATAACTGAGGTATACCCATTTTCAAAATTTTCATAAAAGATTAAGGGATCAAAATGAAAAGATACTTTATAGCCATATTCGGAACATATTTTTGCTGCTTCAATCCTATCTTTGACTTTAGCAGCATAAAGTTCCTCTTTTTCTACAATAAACTCAGGATTTAAACTCCATGATACTACAATATTTTTAGGATTTAAATTTAGCAAATTCTGGATATTTTTTGACTTGGTTTTAAACTCAAATTGAATGTTTTCAAGATTATTAACAATATCTGCATAAAATTTTGAGAATTCAAAAATATTATCAAGTGCAAGACTATCTGATAACTCGCCTGTCCCAAGTCTGTATCTCCCCCTTTTGTTTAGCTCGATAATTTCTCTTCTGATTAAATCAGTTTTAGAATAAATTTTAATATACTCGTGATTTAAATAAACTTGCAAAATACAATATTTGCAGTCAAAAGGGCACCCTTCAATTGCATCTACAACTTGATAGTTACAACATCTATAATTTTTTGTCGCAGGGCAAGGATGCACAAACTTGTTTAATTTACTTGTTATAACAATATTTTTTTTAGAATCTTCAACTATAGACGCATCATCAATTATTTCAAAATTTATACCTTTTTTCTCTAATATTTTAACAGGTAATGAGTTTAGTGAATCTTTTTCAACATAAATCATATTTTTTCAGCTTTTCATAAAAATTTTTCACTTTATCTCTATTTTCACTCATAAATTTCATTTTTTCTGTAAAATCATCAGACGATTTTATTTCAAAATTCACATTTAAAATACAATTTTCAAAATTAGAAATACTATCAAACCTGATATTTTGAGCTTTAAATATTTTATTCAGTTCAGATAATTCATCAATTATATCATAATAATGGCGATTTTTTCCCTTAACAATTTCACTCAAATATTTTTCATCATAAAAATCGATATCTATTAACCTTGCGTAATCATAAAGCAGATTAAGTAAATTTCTAAAATCACCAACACTTGGCATAACTTTTTTTCTCAAAAAGTCATAAACTATCTTTTTATGATTATCCTTTAGATTAAAAAATATTCCTAAATATTTAAGTATTATATTTTTTTCAACTATATAATCTTTAAAAAATTCAGGCAGTTCTTTAATCTTTTTTAAAATCTCAAAGCTTTTCCTACCTTTTATATTTTTTTGTTCAAAAATATTTATCCCCTTGTAATCAAGATTATATTTATCAAGTACACTTAATAGATTTGATAATTCCACTAAATTGATATTATCCATTAAAGTAGTTTGAAAATTCAACAAATCTTTCAAACTTTCAAATTCAATTATAAAAACACTACTACCCAAATAGCTAAAATTATTTAACTGAAAATAATTATCATTAAATTTGGCTATTATAGGTGGATAAATATTTTTAAAGCTTCTTTTATAAAACCAATTAAAAGTTTCAGTATCTATATTCCCTTTAAAATTTGACTCAAATCTCATCTGAACTGTTTTTCACAAATAATGCATCTACGAAGGTCTTTGCATCAAATGGTTTTAAATCATCCATTTTCTCACCAAATCCTATAAATTTTACTGGTATTTTTAATTCATCTACAATACAAACAATTACTCCACCTTTTGCAGTCCCATCAAGCTTTGTTAAAACAATACCTGTTACTCCAACAGCTTCATTAAATATTTTTGCCTGATTTATTGCATTCTGCCCACTTGTGGCATCAAGAACTAACAAGATTTCATGAGGAGCATTTGGCATCTCTTTTTTGACTACCCTAACTATCTTTTTCAACTCATTCATGAGGTTATATTTTGTATGCAATCTTCCAGCAGTATCAGCAATCAAAACATCAAAACCCTTAGCTTTAGCAGAAACAACAGCATCATAAATAACTGCAGCAGGGTCGCTACCTTCTTTCTGTTTTATAATTGGTACTCCAACTCTATCAGCCCATACCTGTAATTGATCAATAGCAGCGGCTCTAAATGTGTCTCCAGCAGCAAGCATAGTTTTTAAGCCATTATCTTTAAACATCTTAGCAATCTTTGCAATGGTTGTAGTTTTGCCTACACCATTTACACCAACAACTAGTATTACATAAGGTTTTTCATCCACCTGTTTTAAGGAGTTTTCAATATTTAAGATTTCAAAAATTTTATTTTTTATAGAATTCTTTAAATCTTCTGGATTTTTTAATACTTTCCTAGAAACCTCATCTCTCACCGCTTCAATAATCTTTAAAGTTGTATTTATCCCTATATCTGAGGTAACAAAAAGCTCTTCAAGCTCTTCTAATAAATCCTCATCAATTTCCTTTTTACCTAAAAAGATAGTCTCAATTCCACCAACAAGTTTATTCGATGTTTTAGAAAGCCCCTCCCTTAATCTTCTAAAAAAACCTACATTCTCTTTAATTTGTTCATTTTTATTAATAACTATGCCACTTTGCTCTTTCTCTTCTATCTCATAAGCTTGAATTTCTTGAGACTCATTTTTGTCATCAACAATATCAACATCTTTTTTTTCTTCAGTTGTCTTATCATCAAACTTATCCTTCTTTTTAAAAATATCAAAAAATCCCATTTTACCCCTCTACAATTCTTCTTATTTGATCCTTTATCTGATCAATATTATGTTTAACATAAAATTTATTATAAAAAATCGCTAAATAATATTCACCAATTTTTGAAAAAATCAAATTCATACATTCAAACTCAAAAATACCATTTTCAAACATTTCGATATTTTTAACAGCATTATACATGTGATTTGCAATCATTAACAAATCATATCTTTCATCACTGTTTATATTTTTATCAAAAACCATTTCACCAATATTATCTATCAATAATAACTTATAATCTGACTCAACATTGCTAAACATTTTCCAGCTTAACCGATAATACTTTTGATATACCAGGTTCCTGCATAGTGATACCATAAAGTGAATCAGCACCTGTCATAGTCTTTTGATTATGGGTAATAATTACAAACTGGGTATCTTTTGATAATTTTTTTACTATTGTTAAAAACCTATCTATATTAGCATCATCTAAAGGGGCATCTACTTCATCAAGAAAACAAAATGGTGTCGGTTTATATAAAAACATTGCAAAAATTAATGTGCAAGCTGTCATAGCCTTTTCACCACCTGAAAGTAAATTCATATTTGTCAATTTTTTCCCAATTGGTTGAACAAATATTTCAACACCTGTCTCAAGAATATTATCTGGTTGTGTTAATCTCAATTCTGATTTTCCGTTTCCAAAAAGTAGCTTAAAAACATCATTAAAATTTCTTGAAACAATTTCAAAAGTTGCTTTAAATCTATTGACAGTATCTTCATCAATTTCATTTATTAGCTTTTGAATACTTTCGATAGATTTTTCGAGATCAGCTCTTTGATCTGTTAAGAATTTATATCTTTCATTAAGTGAATTATACTCTTCCTCTGCAGCCATATTTAATGGCCCTAAATCTTCAATCTCAGCTAACAATTTATTATATATCTCTCTATTTTTCTTCTGAGAAAAATCTTCATTTAAATATTCATTATAAAATTCATCAATATTTCTATGAAAGGTTTCAAAACACTTTTCCCTAATATTATCTAATTTTGCTTTTAATCCTGCAAGTTTGACTTCTATGTTATAAATTTCTTTTTCACACTCTTCAAATTCAGCCCTAATTTTTTTTATAGAATGCTCATGAGTACTGATTTGGTCTTCTAAATCTGATATTTCACTTTCTTTTCTCTCTTTCTGAGTTATAAGATTCATTTTTTCCTTTGTTAATTTATCTAATAAAGAATTTTTCTCTTTTAAAGATTCTTTCCAGTTTGTAATATCAACTGTAAGAAGTTTTGTAAGTCGATCCTGTTTATTTTTTAATTGATTAATCAAAGAGTTTAAATCCTTTTCGATATAAATCTGCTCTCTTTTTTTGGCATTTATTGACTCCTCAATTCTTTTATTCTCAATGAGATATTCAGTTAGCTCTTCTTTTTCACTGTCATATCTTTCTTCATAAAATGATAACTCTTCTTCCAAATCATTTTTTTTCTCGTCAATATCTTTCAATCTTTCAGCAAAAGATTCAATCTCATTTTTAAGCTCATGTATACTTTTCTCTTTCGTTTTTATAGTCTCTTTCAAAAATTCTTTTTCTTTTTCAATCAAGTCAATATTCTTTTCTATCTTTTCAACTAATTTTCTTTCAGTCTCCAGTTCATTATTCTTTTTTTCATATAAAATTTTTAGTTCGTTATAATGATTGAATAGTTTATTTTTATTAGTTTCATATTCCGTTAAATCACTTTTTAGTTGTTTGTTAGTTTCTTCTAAGCTTCTAATTTCATCAGATACCTTATTTATTTCTTTTTCTAAATATTCTAATTTACTTCTTAGTTCTTTTAAAATTATTCTATGATCTTTATCAGAATATTTTCTATATATCTTATTGATACTTAGTAATTTATCAGATATTTTCTCATATTGAGATGATATCAACCATTTTTCAATATCTTCTATATCTGACAAAAAAGTAAATTTTAAACTTACATCTGTATCGGAAATTATTTGAAACACCTTTTCTTTGTCTTTGTCATCAAAAACAATCACATCGGAAAACTCTGTTAATAACTCCTCATCTATCCCCTTAATAAAATCTATGAGAAAACCTTTTTGAAGATCTTTTAAAGATTTAGTGGTAGTTCCATTTCCAAAAGTGTAGTTATCTATCTGTTTTAAAATAAGACCGATCTCTTTTTCATAGCTATTTTTAAGTATATTCTTATCACTTAAAAGCTTTTCATTTTCCTTTATCTTATTAACTAAATTTTCGATAGTATTATTTAAGCTATCATACTCATTTTTTATAATCGCAATATCATCATTTATTTTCTCTATCTCTTTAATTAATCTGGTTACTAACTGTTTTTTCTCTTCCATCTCAATTTCAAAACTACTTCTCTCATTTTCTTTTGACTTAATGGACTTTTCATAATTTTCAATTTCTGTTTCATATTTAATTAATTGATTTCTTTTATTTGATAATATTTCAGCATTATTAATATACTCTTCATCCAAAATAGATATTTCATCCTTCAGATTATCAATCTTAATTTCAAAATCTTTTAAAAGCTCTTCCTTTTCACTAATATGAAATTCAACTTCTTTTTTACTTTTCTCAATCTCTTTAATGTCTGCAATTAAAGTGTCTCTTCTATTATTCAAATCCTTAATTCTATCTTCAAGTTCAGATATTTCTGACTTTAATGAACCTTTCCTCTTATCTGCAGAATCAATGTTATTTTGCAATAGTTTTATTTCATTTTCTAACCTAAAAATATTATTACTACATTCAATGAATTGTTCAGATAAGTCTCTAAGCTCACTCCGTTTTTCAGAAACTTCACTCTTAAGTTTTGCGTAATCTTTCTCCATCAAACTTATTTTATTTTGCAATGTACTATGTTGAATTTTTAACTTGTTCAATTTATCTACTAAATCATTCTGTTCAATTTTTAATTTATAATAGCTATTTGCATAATATTCTTTATCCAATAACTCAATTTTGGCTCTTAACTCTTTATATTTATTAAGCTTATTAACTTGACTTTCTAAAATATTACGGTTTTTTTCAACTTCACTAATTATATCAGCTAATCTCTGCAAATTATCTTTTGTTGAAGAAAGCTTACTTAAAGCTTCTTTTTTCCTCTCTTTAAATTTTGTAATACCAGCTACTTCATCAAAAAATAACCTCATCTCTTCAGGTGTTGCCTGAATAATTTTTTCCACTTTCCCCTGCTCTATGATTGAAATACTTCTTGCACCAATACCCGTATCATAAAAAAGTTCTTTTATATCCTTTAACCTGCATTTTTTTCCGTTTATTAAATATTCTCTCTCACCAGTCCTGTAATATTTTCTAGTAATAGCAATTTCCGAAAGTGTACCCCATTTTTCAGCTATATGCTCTGGCACATCTGAGACAACAAGAGTCACTTCGCAATATCCTGATGGTTTTCTACTTTCACTACCAGCAAAAATTACATCATCCATACTATCGCCACGAAGCTCTTTAGGGCTCTGCTCACCAAAAACCCATCTGATAGCATCAAGGATATTACTTTTTCCACTGCCGTTTGGCCCAACTATACAGGTAATACCATCAGGAAACTCAACAACAGTTTTATCTACAAACGATTTAAAACCTTGCAATATAAGCTTTCTAAATTTCACCTTTCCCTCTTACATGAAAATAACATAGACTTATACATGAAAAGTTAAAAATTTTCCATAACTTAATTACAGAAACAGTAAAATCAAAATTTACAAATAAATTTCATGTTTTGTTTTACATTTTGTGCATTCTACCGTCAATTTTCTTCTATCAGTACCCTTTTCATATTCACAAAAAAGTTCTTTATGATAAGTATTCCCCTCACACTTCACACAGTAAACTTTCCTAATACCTATATTACAACCATTAATGAAACAAAAGAGTAAAAAACAGGCAACAAATATAATAAACATCGCTATATAAATCATAAACTACTCCACCTAACGGGCGGTGGGAGACTCGAACTCCCACACCAGGTTCCGGAGACCTGCGCTCTATCCTGTTGAGCTAACCGCCCTAAATTGTGTATATCTTTTATAAATCACTTTTTTGGTTATATATAATTATTATCGAGAGTGTTGCACAATAATAATTGATCAAACACCTTAGATTGCTTCGCTAACGCTCGCAATGACAGTGCTTTTGGGTCATTGCGAGGCAACAAAAGTTGCCGAAGCAATCTCAAACCTAAAGTGATATAAAAAAATGTTCCATTGCGCAACGGCATCATCATCATTTAAAGATACATATTTACTACATTTCTTCAACAATATAAGTGCCGTTTATAATTACAGATTTTCCATCATCATCAATAAAATACAAACTGCTACCCTTTCTCTCTATATTAAATCTACCTTCCCATCTTTTAATAATCTGTCCATTATCTGCATACAATGTTATCACCCTTTTGATACCAATAGTTTCAGCTTGAAAATCTTTAATCTTCTTTTTTTGATTTTGTGTGCAACCAAAGAAAATTACAACAAATAAAACAGTAAAAACATATTTTTTTAACATTTAAACACTCCAAATGCTTATCTTTTATAAATATAATCAATAAAACTGTTAAATACTTTACTCAAAAATAGATAGAAAACAATAACTAATCTTACCAATCTTGGGATAGGAAAAATAAAAGCCAAAACCAAAATGAGATATTTTATAGATTTTTTTAAAAATTCAATAAAACTCATTCTATTTTAATATCCTCATAAACTATAGCTTTTAAAGAATCCATAACATAATTCATATGATTAAGCATAGCATTATATGCCTCTAATGGGTCTCTATTTTTTATTGCAGTAAAAATAGCTTTGTGCTGTTTGTATAACAGATCGTGTTTATAATAATCGTTATATAACCTTTTTCTCACCTCATAAGAAATCTTTTCTATCCATTGATATATTGTGTTCATTATATGGATTAAAAAGATGTTTTTTGTTGCATAACTAATTGTAGAATGAAAATCAGCATCTGAATCATAACCTATCTGCCCACCTTTCAATGCATCTTCCATCTCAGCTAAATACTGCTCAAGCTGATTAATCTCTTTTTCTGTAATTCGTTCTGCAGCAGTATAGGCTGCCCATGTTTCCAAAATTTTTCTCACTTCCATTATATCTAAAATAGCATCCTTTTTATTTGCAGCGTATTCTTCAAAAGCATTATCAACAATATCATCACCCAACGATTTAACAAATGTACCACCACCTTGCCTTTGCTCAAGCAACCCTTTTGCTTCTAATTTATTTATCGCCTCTCTCAATGTAGGCCTACTCACCCCCATCTGAGTAGCAAGCTCTCTTTCTGGAGGCAATTTATCCCCAGGCTTTAATTTACCCTGTATTATTAACTCCCTAATTTGCTCAAAAACCTCATCACTAATTCGTTTTGGTTTTATCTTACGAAACATACTTTTCTATAACCTCATATACCTTTTCTATTGGGTGCATCACAGAGCATTCAGCACCCACATGCATCACACCATCAGTCAAATTCATAGCACAACCTGGGCAAGGTGTAAACATTATCTTGATATCTTTCTTTTTTACCTCTTCCCCTTTATCTTTTGAAAATACCATTGATTTATCATAATGCTTCAAATTAAATGTTCCACCAAAACCACAGCAATTCTGATTTTCAAGAGGGGTAAAATTTGAAGATAGTTTTGATGTAAAAGATAACATATCATTTACATGCTCTTTTTTATAATGACAAGGGATATGAATAGTAACTTTATCGCTAATTATATTTTCAACCTTTACTTTTAATACTTTTGACAAAAATATTAAAATATCAACAAGTTCAACATTTGGTAAGTTTAATCCTAAGTTTATCCCCATATCAGCTAAAGAGTGATTGCAGGTAGGACAAGCCGTTATTACATAGTTCACATCATCTATACTTTTAAAATAATCATAATTTTTAATTAATAACTCCTTCATCATATCCTGCTTACCCATTGTGGCAGCAGGTATTCCACAACAGTAATTAGTTTCAGGAACAATCACAGTTACACCAAGCTTATTTAAAACTTTGACAATTTTTTCCCCCCAATCAAAATAAATCATGTTTATAGCACAACCAGGATAAAAAATGACTTTCATCTTTTCATTATTTGCTTTATTTACCCCTCCATACTCTTTTGTAAAAAATATCTTTTTTATCCCTTTCACATATCTATTTCCAAACCCTTCTAAAATAGGTTTATATATATCATCTTTTACTTTTTTAGTTCCTAGTTTAAAACCAACATGAAAAAGTGGTGCTAAGCTACTCATTAGTTCTGGCTTGCCAAGTAAAACTTTTAGTAGAAGTTTTTGATAAACAGGTAAGTCTGAAACTTTTCTTAGTGTTGATTTCCCTTTCAAAAAAATCTCAGTTGTTTTAACACCACTTGGACAATTAGTTTCACACCTACCACATAAAATACAGTAATCAAGATATTTCAAAATATTATCCACATCCTCAATTTTCCCTTCATAAATTGATTCAAGCAGTGTTATTTTCCCTCTTGCTACAGATCCTTCAAAAAAATCTTTCTGATAAAGTGGACAATGTGCTTGGCATGTTCCACATTTCATACATTTAATAATTAAATATTCTATCTGTTTTAACTCATCAATTATCTTTTTCATCATAACCCCATTTTATGTGGATTAAGCATATTATTTGGATCTACACCATTTTTTAGTTTTTGCATAAAATTTAAAGTCCCCTTCCCTACTTCCATCTCCATGTATTTAGCTTTTAATAAACCAACTCCATGCTCACCACTCAAAGTCCCCTCAAGCAAAATCGCTTTTTCAAAAATTTCATCAATTGCTTTTTCAACCCTTTGAAACTCTTCTTTATCCCTTTTATCTGTTAAAATTGTTGGGTGTAAATTTCCATCACCCGCATGACCAAAAGTACCAATAGTTATATCATATTTCTTTGAAATATCCTGTATAGTCTTCATCATTTCTGGTATTTTGCTTCTTGGAACAGTTGCATCTTCTAAAATCAAAGTGGGTTTCAGCCTTGCAAGGCAGCTTAATGCCTTTCTTCTTGCAGTCCATAATTTGTCCCTTTCTACACTATTAGCAGCAACCTTAACTTTACCATTATTTTTTTCACAGATTTTTTTAACTAACAGATAGTCATCTTCAACAACAGCTGGATGCCCATCTACTTCTATTAGCAATAAAGCATCAGCATTTATTGGTAAACCAATCTTTTCAGAATCTTCGACAGCTCTAATAGTAAAATTATCGAGCAGTTCAAGAGTAGAAGGGAGTATTTTAGAAGCAATAATTTCTGATACCGTATTACAAGCATCTAAAATCGAGTCATACTCTACAAGTAGTGATTTAGCAGCTTTAGGTTTTGGAACCAATTTTAAAACAGCTTCATAGATAATACCCAACAGCCCCTCTGAGCCAATCATTAATCCTGGGATATTAAAGCCAGTAACAAGTTTAACAGTTTTCCCTCCACCTTTAATATCATTTCCCTCTATATCAAACAGCCTTACCCCCATAACATAATCTTTTGTAACACCATATTTTAGCCCTCTCAATCCACCAGCATTTTCAGCTATATTTCCACCAATTGTAGAAATATTCATACTACCAGGATCTGGTGGATAAAAAAGTCCTCTCTTTTCCACTTCATTAGCAAGCTGCTTTGTAACAACTCCTGCTTCAACAACAGCATATAAATCGTTTTCATTTATCTCTAATATTTTATTCATTTTCGTCATAACAATTACACATCCACCTGCAACGGGAACAGTACCTCCACTAAGATTTGTCCCTGCTCCTCTTGTAACAACAGGAATACTATTTTCATTCATTAACCTTATAACATAGCCAAGCTCATCTTTTGCTTTTGGAAACACAACAACATCTGGCAAAACCTTCTCACCAAAGGCTGCATCGTAACTAAAAAGCGCCCTATCTGCTTCATTTATCAAAACATTTTCTTCCCCAAGTTTCCTTTTCAACTCTTTAATTAATATTTCTTTCATACTAACTCCCTACATTATTTAAACACAACAGATGGTAGCCATGTTATTATTTCTGGAAAAGTAATACATAAAATCAAGCCTATCAACTGTAAAATTACAAAAGGTGTAATTCCTTTATAAATATGACCCATTGTCATACCCTCTGGTGCTACACCCTTAAGATAAAACAGTGCATAACCAAAAGGAGGGGTTAAAAATGACATTTGCAAATTTATAGATACCAACATTGCAAACCATAAAGGATCAAATTTCAATTGTTCAACTGCTATTGGAGTAAAAATTGGCACACATAAAAGTAAAATACCTAACCAATCAACAAACATCCCTAAGATAAATATTATAAACATCATAATACTCAATATTATCCATTTATTTGAACTTATAGAAAAAAGTATACTTGTAAACACATCACCGCCACCAAGCCCCATAAAAATCGAAGTATAAAAATTTGCACCAACAAAAATCAACATAACCATGCAAGTAATTTTTAAAGTTGCATAACCAGCTTCTTTGAGCATTTTAAAATCTAATCTTTTGTTTAAAGCTGCTAAGACAAGTGCTCCAACACATCCCAATCCAGCTGCTTCTGTTGTAGTTGCTATACCTCCAGCGATGCTACCAAGAACTGCAAATATTAAAAACAGTGGCGGCAACATAGATTTAAAAGTCATTTTTATTTTTTGAACTGTTGTATGAGTTCTCTCATTTTTAGGAATAGGTGGGCCAGCTTGCGGATTTATAAAAGTACAATATATCCATGTGTATAATAAATATAAAGTAGACAATAATAAACCAGGCAAAAAAGCTGCCATAAATAATTTACCTACTGACATCCCTATTAAACCACCATAGACAACTAACATGATTGATGGAGGGATTAAAATACCAAGCGTTCCTCCTGCAGTTATGACGCCAGCTGTTAATTCCTTAGAATAACCTTTTTTCAACATAGATGGTGCAGCTAATAGTCCCATAGCTACCACAGATGCACCAATTATCCCTGTAGTGGCAGCAAAAACTGTACATACAACAATAGTAGCTAATGCTAGTCCACCTTTAATAGGACCTAAAACGATATACATAGTTTCATATAATTCCTCAGCAACACCAGATTTATCTAAAAATTGTGCCATTAATATAAAAAGAGGGATAGCAACTAAAACATAATTAGTCATTAAACCATAAGTTTTATTAGCTAAGATAAAAAAAGCACCAGGACCATATCCTAAAATTCCAAAAATTACTCCAAGACCTCCAAGAGTAATCCCTAATGGATGTCCTAAGAAAACAGCAATTAATAATACAATAAACATTGCAACAGATAAAAACTCTGGACTCATCATAACTCCTCCCCTTTTATTTTATAATAAGATTTTATAGCTTCAGAAATACCTTGTAATAATAATAAGATAAAAGCTATTGGCATAAATGTCTTAAAAGGATAAATTGGTGGAGCCCAGGGTGATTGACTATGTTCCAACCCCTGCCAAGATTGTAACATAAATATCCATGATGACTTTATAGCAACCAATGTAAATGGAATAAAAAATATAAAAAATGTTATTAAATCTAAAATACCCTGTATTTTTTTACTTAACCTAGAATATAATACGTCAATTCCTATATGCATTTTATGCTTTAAAGTATAACCAAATCCCATCAAAAACATTACAGCATAAAGCATATAACTAAGCTCAAATGCCCACATTGTTGGATTATTAAAAACTTTTCTCCTTATAACCTCAAAAACCACTACAAAAAGTAAAATATATGCCAAAATACTAGTAATTTTACCTATTAACTCATTTAAGTTATCTATAAATTTAACTATTTTTCTCACGCATACCTCCCATATAAAAAAAGGGGGATCACCCCCCTTTTTTTTTAGTCTATTTATTCATAATGTTTACCTTTTATATAATCCTCGTAAGGATAAGCAGAAACACCACTACGCAACTCTTTCCATTTAGCATACTCAGCAATAAAATCTTCTTGAGATTTAAGAACTTTATCTAAAAATGGACTATTTTTCCTTAAATTATCAAGATAAGCTTTTGTTGTTTTTCTAAGCTTATTCAATGATTCATCAGAAAGTTTATTAAATTTTACTCCATCTTTTTCATATTTTTCAATAGCTTTTGCATTATTGTACTCACTTCTAGCTAAATCCCACAATTGAGTTTCTCTAGAAGCTATTTCAAGTACTTTCTTAAGATGTGCAGGTAGTTTATCGTATGCTTTTTTGTTAACTTCAAACATTAATTGAACAGCAGTTTGATGCCATCCTGGAACCATAACATTTTTAGCAATATCTTGAAACCCCATTGGATAAGTAATAAATGGTGTAGAGAATTCTGCAGCATCTAAAACTCCTCTTTCAAATGCAAGATATATTTCACCACCTGGTAATGGTGTAACAGATACTCCCATATCTTTTAAAATATCAGCAGCCCAACCCACAGTTCTTACTTTCATACCTTTTAATTGGGATACTTCAGTAATAGGCTTTTTAGTAAAAAAACCCATTTCTTGACCAGAATTTCCACCTAAAAGAGGAACCAATCCATATTTACCGTAAAGTTCATTTGCGAGCTTCATCCCTTCTCCAGACATAAGCCAAATAGTATATTCCACATTATTCATTCCAAAAGGAACTGAAGCAAAAGCTACAAAAGCTTGATCTTTACCTTTCCAATAACCAGGCCAGTCATGCCCCATCTCAGCAACACCATTTCTAACGGCATCAAAAACCTGGAATGCTGGAACTATGGAACCAGCAGGGAATACTTTAATTTTTAATTGACCGTTTGATAACTCATCAACAGTTTTAGCAAAATGCAAAACTGTTTCATGCCAAGGAATACCCGTTGGCCAAGTAGTAACAAGCTTCCAGTGATAAGTTTTGGCATAAGCTTGACTAAAAACAACTACAGCAAATACACAAACAAAAAATAACCTCAAAAAACGTTTCATAAACGACCTCCCTTTTTAAATTCACCAAATATTGGTATTACCATTTAATAATTTTACCTATAAATTGTCAAGTCTTTTTTTATCTTCATAAACAAAACACAATTATAATATTGACAAACAAATTCTATAGATTATAATGGTCTTACCATTTTGGAGGTCATTATGCTAAATGAATTTATCAAGAAGTCTGAACTGGTTGGTAGTAAAAATGAAGTTTTAGATTTTGATAGTATGAAAAAATATTTGGAAAATAACAACTACGAATTTATTTTTCTGCCTTCCTTTAAATTAGAAAAGGTTATTGATATAGACAAAGAAGGGATTAGCTCTGCAATAGTGGAAGCTGATTATGGAATAGCTGAAACAGGAACAGTGGTTATAGATTCTAAAGATATTTTACTTAGAAAAGCTACATGTTTGGCTGAAAGATTGGATATTATTCTTTTTAAATCAAAAATTCTAAAAAAATTGGAAGACATCTCATCATTTATAAAAGAGAAAACGGAAAATGATGGATACATAGCATTTATCACTGGAGCAAGTAGAACAGCTGATATAGAAAGAGTGCTCACAATTGGTGTTCATGGTCCTTGCGAAACAAATATATTTATTATTGAAGACAAATAGGAGCTAGCTATGCTAAAACAATTAATAAAAGAAAAAATAAACGATAAAGTATTATCAGAAAATCTTAAGATTTTTGCTGAAAACTACAAAATTTCAAAAGAAAAAGCATTTACTGGGCTAAATTTTGAAAAAATAAGAGCAAAAATTAATGAGTTAAAAAGCTTTGAATATGATGAGATTATCAAACTTTATCATAAATTTAAAGAAACTGCCATAAATAAAGGCTGTCATGTTTTTGAAGCTTCAAATGCTAATGAAGCTAACAAATACATTTTAGATATTTGTAAAAAACACAACTCCCAATATGTTGTAAAATCTAAAAGCATGACTTCTGAAGAGATAAAATTAAATGAATTTTTAGAAAAAAATGGAATCACCCCAATAGAAACAGATCTTGGAGAATGGATTTTACAGCTTGCTCATGAAACACCAAGCCACATGGTCATGCCAGCAATACATAAAAGCAGAAAACAGGTGGCAAAGCTTTTTGAAAAGGTTACAGGGAGTAAAATTGATCCAGATAACATAGAAGATATGGTTAAAATAGCAAGAAAAGAGCTTAGAGATTATTACTTTAAAGCAAAAGTGGGTATAACTGGTGCAAATGTAGCTGTTGCTGAAACTGCTACAATAGGCATTGTTACCAACGAAGGTAATGCAAGGCTTACAACTACAATTCCTGATGTACATATTGTCGTTCTTGGTTATGAAAAGCTTGTTAAGACTTTTAAAGATGCACTTCAAATTATTAGAGCGTTACCAAAAAGTGCTACAGGGCAAATTATCAGCACTTATGTAACCTGGATTTCTGGTAGCTATCCAAGTGATGGTAATAAAAACAAAGAAGTACACTTTGTATTTCTAGACAACGATAGACTCTCTGTTTTTAGAAATGAAAATTTAAAAGAAGCATTAAAATGTATCAGATGTGGAAGCTGTGCAAATGTATGCCCCGTTTATGAAAAAGTGGGGGGGCATGTCTTTGGTGATACTTATGTAGGTGCAATAGGGCTTATTTTGACATCCTTTTATGGAGATGAAAAGAAAGCAAATGAAATTTTAAAGTTGTGTATAGGGTGTAGGACTTGCTCCGAAAACTGCCCTGCTGGTATTGATCTGCAAAGTTTAATCTCTGATATAAATGCTACTATTTCACCTAAATATAGAATCGGTTTTCCTAAAAATCTTGTTTACTCAAAAATAATGCCAAATCCAGAAATTTTTAAAACCGTAACTTTTATGGGGAAATATCTTCAAAAACCTATTGTCAAAAATAACAAAATCGAAAAAATACCATTCACATCTAAAGAAAAAAATTTTAGAGTGTTACCTTCCATAGCAAAGAAAAGTTTTTCACAGCTTTATAATGAGTATTTTAAAAAGGGATCGAATAAAAAATATAAAAAATCTGCAATATTTTATTCTGGATGTGCTATCGAATATTTTTATCCTGAAATAGGTTTATCTCTAATTAAACTTCTGGATAGAGCTGGTATTAAAATAAAAGTTCCAGAAAAGATGGTATGTTGCGGTCTTCCTGCAATACATGCTGGCGATGGTATAAACGGGCAAAAAACAATAATTAAAAATCTTGCCTATTTTGATGATAATATTCACGAAGATATTATTACACTGTGCCCAAGCTGTGGTATGGCCATTAAGGAAGAATTTCCAAAATATACCAAAACATCACCTAAAGATTTTGAAAAAAGTATAAAAATAGGTGAAAAAGTAAAATCACTTTCACAGTTTTTGCACGAAAACAATTTAAAACTCGTTTATGCTGCAAAATATAAGGTTACTTATCATACTCCTTGTCATCAAAAGAGGGGGTTATGTTTTTCTACTGAGCAATTTTTAAAAGATATCCTAACAGATCATTTTATCCCATTAAAAGATTCTGATAAATGCTGCGGTTTTGGAGGTTCATTCTCCTTTGATTATCCAGAAATTTCAAGCAAGATTTTACAAGATAAAATAGATAATATCAAAGATACAAAAGCAGAAATAGTGGTAACTGATTGCCCAGGATGTATTATGCAAATTGAAGGTGGTATCAAAAAACAAAATTTAAATATAAGAGTTTTACACCTTAGCGAATTTATACAGCAATATGTAAAAATAGCAGAAAGCTAAAGAGAAGGTATATAACCTTCTCTCTTTTTTATAAATTATCTAAAAAAGCAAAAAGCTTATCATAATCTGGATGATCAGTTACTTCTTTTACCAGTTCATAATAGATTATATTGTCATCCTTATCAATTACAAGAACTGCCCTAGCAAGCAACCTAAGCTCTTTAATAAGTAGACCGTATTTTTGACCAAAATCAGCATCTTTGTAATCTGATAACCCTTCCACATTTTCTATTCCAGCTGTTGTACAAAACCTTTTTATAGCAAAAGGTAAATCCATGCTAATATTCAATACAACAGCATCTTTGTATTTTGAAGCCTTTTCATTAAAAGTGCGCATTTGCATATCACAAACAGGGGTGTCCAGAGAAGGGGTAACACTTATAATTTTTAGCTTACCTTTATAATCTGACAAACTTTTAGGGGAAAGTGCCATATCCAACACTGTAAAATCTGGAGCTTTATCCCCTACTTTCACTTCATTACCAACCAATGTGATTGGATTACCTTTCATAGTTATTAAGCCAGTTCTTTCCATCTTAAAACCTCCAAACAGTTTTATAATAATTTTAGCATAATAAAAAAGGAAAACAATCAAATATAAAAAAATAGTTATTTAAGTTTATCATAATCTATTTCAAGCTTTAATTCACCAGTAATTGTTTTTAACAATATTAAAACCCTATCCCTTGGTTTTATCTCTTTTAAGAATACAGCTTCAAACCCTTTGAAAGGACCATCCTTTATTAAAACCTTCTCCCCTTTTTTGAACCCTTTTTCTTCTAAAACTACAAATCCATCCTGCATCCTACCTTTTATAGCTTCAATAATCTCATCATCAACAACGGCAGGTTCACCGTTATCACCTAAAACAACTCTTGATACCCCTTTTGTGTATTTTACTGTACGATAATCTTCTATAGAAAACCGCACAAACAGATAATTTGGAAACAACTCTTTATGAACTTCCTTTATCTTTCCAGCAACTTTTTTTTTCTCCTTAATTAAAGGGTAAAATATTTCAAACCCACCCTTTTCAAGATAAAACTTCGCAACCTTAGCCTCTCTCGGCTTGCAATATACACATCTCCAATTATGTTTCATTACAGCCCCTAACTAAAATACAAATATAACCCTAAAACAATAATGATAAAAAAGCACAACAGCGCCAAGCTATAATCATTTTTTCTTAATGAGTCAATTAAAATATAAAAAATAGCTATTAGGGGTGTAATGATAATTAGATATATTCCAATATAAATTAACACATAAAAATGTAAATTCTCTAAAGAATGAAAAATGTCAATTAAACTCATAAAATCATTATACATTTCAAAGTGGTTATGATTAAAAAAAAGAAAAATCATACCAATAACAATAAAAAACAGTGCAGATCTAACGCCATATCTGTAAATATTTGAAATAGCTTTATTCATTATTTTAAACCTCTTAAAAACATTTGAACTCCAACTAAAATCAAAAAAATTGTAAACATTAACTTAATCTTATCATCTTTTATCTTGGGGAAATATTTAACCCCTATGTTTGAACCCAGAAAAACCCCACTAACCACCAACCCAGCAATAACAGGATTTATCAAATTTGTTTTTAAATAAACAATTGAAGCTACAGCAGCAGTAAGAGACATCATAAAATTACTTGTAGTAGTAGCAACTTTTATTGGTATCTTAGATATCAAATTCATTGCAGGAACTTTAAACACCCCTCCACCTATACCCAACATACCTGACAAAAAACCTGCAATTGAAGAAACTAAAGTAGTTAGAAATAACCTATCAGGTGTATAAAAAACATGATTATTTAAGCTTTCATCATAATATGAACCGGAAAAATAACCTTTATTATTATTTTTGATACTATTTGTATTATTTTTACTTATTATATTTCTTACATAAAAATAAGCTGTAATAAAAAGAATAATACCAAAAGATATAAACAAATATTTTTCTTTTATACTCACAGATAAAAGACCGCCTAATATAGCAAAAATAACTGTAATTGTTTCAAGTAAAAGACCTATTTTTAAATTTGGTATCCCTTTTTTTATATATTCTGCAGAAGCATTGCTACTGGCAAAAACCACAGAAATAAGACTTGTAGCTATAGCTACATGTATAGGGATATGAAAAACTAAAGTTAAAACTGGAACTATTATAGAACCACCACCTATCCCTAAAAACGAACTCAAAAGCCCTACAAATAAGCCAGCAACAAGCAATGATACAAAAAACATAAGCTACTTATTATATTAAAAAATCAAACAATTCAAATTAAATTATTTAGAAGGTTCAAAAGATGGTTTGTGTGTATTTAAAAAAGTATTTTCTTTATCAAAATCTTTTAAAACCTTTTTACCTATATCTTTCATAAGCTTTTCTCTATTTAATTTTGCAAGAGACATCTTCTTTTTACCACTTGGATCAAATTTTATAAAATCGAAAAACCCTTTTTCAACAGAATGTTTAGCCATTAAATAAGATTGCTCACCAAAATAATCACAACGCTCTTTAAACTCCTTCACCCTTGTTTTCTTTATCTTTTTTGCAAAATCTGAAAGTCTAAAAATTTTTTGATAGCTTATCCCAGTTTTCAAAATTTTAATTTGTCTCGCAAAATATTTTTCTTCGATATTGAATGTATCTAAAAATAGTGATCCAAACTCAACAGCATGATCTAACAAATATCTAAGAGTATAATATATTTTCTTTTCATTATAAGATTCCTCTGCATATTCAATCAAAAAATGAGAAAAAAGCTTGTTTTTACTTACAAGAAGCATACTGTGAGGTACAAAATAGTTATGTGCTACAATATCTGCAGATAAATGAGCTGCATATCCATAAGCAAAAGATTTTTCCGATTGAGTTTTGGCATTTTTAAATAATTTTGAAACAGTTCCCCATTTATGTGTTTGTAAATTTTTTTTAAATGTGGATATATCCTTAAATAAATTAAAAAAATCTGGAAATATATTACCCAATAAAAAATGCACAGGATAATCTTTTATTAATGAAAAATTGACATTCTCAAGAATTCTAATCCCTATATTTACATGGGTTTCAAACCCCCAAGCAAAAGCAAAATCAGGTACAAATATTATTAATAGTAACAAAAACAAAATTTTCATATTTACTAATTTAGATTTAAAATTCAAAAATCAAAGGTTTATTTTAAAAAATATTCATAATCTTGTTTTCTAATCGTTCTGATAACATTTGTAGAACCTGGAATGCCAGCTGGATGGCCGATTGTAGCAATATAGATTTTATCAACACCGAAATCCTCTTTAGATTTTATCAAAAACTCTTTCAATAATTCATCTGTATCATCAGTATCTTGAGATTTCAAATAGGGTATTACTCCCCACGATACTGCCAGCCTTCTTAATATTTCATCTTCGGTTGCAACAGCATATATTGGTGCTTTTGGTTTTGACCTAGAAACTCTCCTTGCACTAGCTCCACTTTTAGTAAAAACTACAATACCATCAGCTTCCAGCTCTGCAGATAATCTAACGGCAGTTTCTGCTAAAGCACTGCTAATTTTACCTTTTATATGATAACCATAGTACCTATGAAAATCGTAAATCTTTTCAGTTTCTACAATTGTTTTTATCATTACTTTAACAGCTTCAAGAGGGTATTCTCCAACTGTTGTTTCATCAGATAGCATTACAGCATCAGTTCCATCTAAAACTGCATTAGCAATATCAGAAACTTCTGCTCTTGTAGGTCTTGAATTTTTAACCATAGTTGTCAACATTTGAGTTGCAGTAATAACAGGTTTTGCAGCCTGATTAGCTTTTCGAATTATCATCTTTTGAACAACAGGCACCTTTTCCATATCAATCTCTATACCTAAATCCCCCCTTGCAACCATTATACCATCACTGACTTCAATTATTTCGTCAATATTTTCCACCGCTTCAAATTTTTCAATCTTAGAAAAAATTGGAATATCAGCATTTAACCTCTTTAAAATTTCTTTTGCATTTAAAATATCTTCTTTATTTTTAACAAATGATAATGCAATCAGGTCAAAACCTTTTTTAACTCCAAATTCAATGTCTTTTAAATCCTTATCTGTTAAAGCTGGAATATTCAATTTTGAATTAGGAAAATTTAACCCCTTTTTTGAGGATATTATCCCAGGCGTTAATACTTTTACCGAAAATTCATCTTTAAGTTTTTTAATAACTCTAAGTTTGATAGTTCCATCAGCAAGATATATGTTTTCTCCTTCTTTTACTGCATCAAAAACTTCTTGAATCTTTAATGATAATACCCCTTTCTCACCAACAAAATCACCATATTTAAAAACAAGCTCATCACCAATAGCTACAGCAAAAGGCTCCTTTACTTCACCAATTCTGATTTTTGGTCCAGATAAATCAAGCAATGTTGCTACATATTTATTTTTGTTTGAAGAAATTTTTCTTACTCTATCAAAAAGTAAAGAATGGTAGTCATGATTTCCATGGGACAGATTAAATCTAAATACATCAACCCCTAAATCAATCAAACTTGAGATTATATCTTCACTTTCTGTAGAAGGGCCTAATGTCACAACTATCTTTGTTCTTTTAATCATTGCCACCTTCTATTATATCTTTAGCAATTTCAATTGCTCTTTTTGTACAATCATTTATCCCTATCCCATATAATAGATTACCAGCTATATATATATTTTTTACCTCTTTACAAATTTCTTCAATACTTTTTACTAAATTTTCATGACCTTGATAATATTGAGGTATAGCTTTTTCCCAGTAAAAACTTTTTTCAACAATCGGTTCCCCTCTTATCTTTAAAATATTCTTTATTTCTTCAAAAGCAATTTCTCTTAACTCCTTTTCTTTTCTTTCAAGTATCCATCTATTTCTATCCCCTCCAAGCATCACCCTAATTAACTTATGACCTTTTGGAGCTCTCTCTGGAAAAATTGATGAAGTAAATAATGCCCCTAAAATCTTCTTATTTTCATTATGAGGTATTAAAAAGCCAAACCCATCTAAAGGATCTAAAACATCTTCACCCTTAAAACCAAACCCTACAACATACATAGGAGCATAATTTATCTGAATTAACTTATCATAAAACTCATTACTTAAATTTTTTAAAAGCTCAGCACTTATATAAGCTGGTGATGATATTATTACATAATCAAACTTATCATTTAAATTATCACTGTTTACTAAAAAACTACCATTTGATTTATCGATATTTTTAACAGGAGCATTATAAATTATCTTCGTAGCAGTAAGCTTATCTGCTAATGCATAAACCCCTTTGATTAAACCATTTTTGTAAGAAGTCAAATTTCCACCAGGACCTGCAGGGCCACTCTTTTTACCCCTTTTTTTCAATAAAGCTTTAAATAAACCACCATAATTTTTCTCTAGTTCATAAATTACTGGAAAGCATGACTTTAAACTCAATTTTGAAGTATCACCAGCAAACACCCCTGATACCATAGGAGAAATAAGATAATCAGCTGCTTCTTTACCCAATCTTCTATACGCAAACTCTTCAATTGTTTCATCATAATCATCCAACTTTGGAGGGATAATCAGCTCCATCATAATCCTTAATTTACCTTTAAATGATATCAACTTAGATTTAAAGAATTGATTAGGTTTTTCAGGTAATCTATGTAAAATACCATTTCGCATTATATATCGTTTTTTAGCCAACTCATTACTTCTAATTAAATTTTTTCCCAATCCTGCTTGTTCAAAGGTATCTACAGTATAAGGTTTACTATCTAAAAACCCATTTGGACCAGATTCAATAGTAAACCCATCTTTATAAAAAGTATTTATTGTCCCTCCCAATCTATCATTTTTCTCGAATATATTTATATCAATATTTTTACCTTTATCTTTTGCAAATTTTTCTAACCAAAAGGCAGTAGCTACCCCTGAGATACCTCCACCAATAATTGCGATTTTCATATAGCACCTCTCAAATCAAATTTAATTACATATATATTCTAAATCATCTAAATTTTCAAAGGGAACCAATATATAACTAACATCATATTTTTTTACTAAATTGCAAACATTATTAAAAAATTTTTTATCAATAGGTTGCTTATTATCAAATCGTCTAATTTGAATTTTTGCTATAAATCTATGAGCATTATCAAGCAGATTAGTCCATTTTTTTAATGTGTTATCTAAGAAAGATAGGTATTCTTTATTATTAAAATTCATCTCCTTTTTAACCTGCTCACTATAAAGCATATTTGCAAAATAACTAAACCCTTTTTTGTTATAATTTTCTATACTTTGTCCATACCATCTCTCCCCTTTTTTCTTATCAATAAGTGTTTCATAATAAATATTTACTGCAAATTTAAGCTTTGGGTTAATCTTTTTCATATCCCATTTTATATCATTTAATAAATCAGATAATGCCTCTGTTTTCCATGAAAAAAACAGATCTGGAATCTCATTAACATTCAATTCACCATCTAAATAAACATCATAATCTGTATTAAAATTATTTAGGGTAAACACCGATGAGGATTCATCTATCCTCAAAATAAAGTCATCTTGAAGTAATACTCCATCTATTTCGTATTTAGCCAAATCTAAAAATAAATTTTTTAAATCATTATAAACTTCTTTTCTAAAAACATCAGCACCATAACCTACTCTTTTTGAAACTTTATTCAATTTGAATGTTTCACTAACACCATATTTATCAATAAAAAAAGTAAGTTTTCTTGTACCCATCCAAGCAAAGATTTTTATATTATATTTTTTACCATATTCTATAAATTCTGGTAATATATCATAAACCGTACATGCTTGATCAGTTTTAAAATAAACACCACTTTCACAAATACTCTTAATGCCATAATGATATCTATCCCCTTTATTTTGAAAAACTCTAATAAATACAGCATTTACACCTTTTGATTTTAGTGTTTTAAAATAATAATCTAAATTTTTATAGTATTCTTTTGATAAGTTAAAAACTTGAACTCCAATTATTTTTTGATAATCAAATTTAATTAACTTAATTTCAGCAAAGCTACATAAATTATATAAAAATATTATCAATAAAATAAATAATAATCTCATTTAACTTTAACTATAATAGGATTTACTTTTAGCTTATCTTTTAATTCTTTTACCTTATTTTTTGCTTCCTGATAATCATCAACAAAACAACACCTAACTCTATGCCACACCCCCTTTTTCCCTAAGTCAATAGTCATAATAAACGCATCAGAATAATACTGCTTAACCTTTTTCAGTTCTTTTTTGGCAACATTTAAATCTCTAAAAGCCATTAACTGTAATACATATTTACCTGATGATTTAGGAGTTGCTGTTACTATTGACACACTCTTCTTTTCTTGAGTTTTAACTCTTGTTTTTGCTCTTTTGATATTTTCATTAACATTAACCTTATCTATATCTTTAACATCTTTTACTTTACTGTCATTATTTATTCCTTTAGCAACTTCACTCTTTTCTTTACTTTTGTTATCATTCTTTTTTGCTTGTTCGTTATTTTCTTCAACTTTTAAAGCATCACTAATCTTAATTTGTTTAACTTCCTTTTGTAAATTTTCTACTTTCACTGAATTAGATTTATTTGCAGAAATTACAATTTTCTCTTTGACTTCATCAGGGTTAGTCAGTGTTGACTGAAGAGCTTTTTCTGTATCAACAAGCTTCTCTTTAAGCTCCATATACTGATTTGTTAATTGTATTATAATAAAAACAATCAAACCAACAGCCACAATGAAAATTAAACCTATAAAAAGAACACCTTTGAAATCATCTTTTCTGTTTCTTTCTTTAATCTTATCAAAATCGTTCATTACATCCTCTCCGGCGCTTCTACCCCTAATATTTCTAAACCAAACCTAACAGTTTTTGCCACCGCTTTAGCAAGATTTAATCTTGCATTAGTCAATTCTTTATCTTCAGATATTATTTTATGGTTATAATAATAGTTATGAAATAATGATGCTAACTCTTGAAGATAATAAGTTACTCTATGTGGCTCAAGATAGGTAGCTGCAGCTTTAATTATTTTTTTAAACTCTTCAATCTTCTTTATAATCTCCTTTTCTTGCTCTAAAGTCAGTTTATCAAGATTTTTTGCCAAATCAAACTTCACACCCTTTTCTTTTGCATTTTCAAACAAGCTGTTTACTCTAGCATGTGCATACTGTACATAATAAACTGGATTATCCGAAGATTTTGATTTTGCTAAATCTATATCAAAATCAAACTGAGCATTGTGATCTCTCATTAGATAAAAAAATCTTGCAGCATCCGAACCAACTTCATCTATAAGCCATCTTAAAGTAATAAATTCTCCTGCTCTTGTTGACATAGATATACGCTCTCCACTTTTTACAAGATTAACCATTTGAATCAAAACTATTTTTAATAAATCCTTTCCCCCTCCCAAAGCTTGTAAAGCACCTTGTAATCTACTTACATAACCATGATGATCAGCACCCCATACATTTACAAGTAAGTCATACCCTCTTTCAATTTTATTTAAGTGATAAGCTATATCTGAAGCAAAATATGTATACGAACCATCAGCTTTTTTTACAACTCTATCTTTTTCATCCCCAAATATTGTCGATTTAAACCATAATGCTCCATCCTTTTCATATAAATAACCATTCTCATCTAAAAGATTTATCGCCTTATCAACCATTCCAGATTCAAACAACGATTTTTCACTAAACCATCTATCAAATTCAACCCTAAAATCCCTTAAATCTTCAGTAATTGAATTCATAATATCATTTAAACCTGTTTTAAAACATATTTCAAAGCATCTTTTTGAATCATTTACGAGTGAATCACCATACTCATCATAAACTTTTTTAGCAATATCAATAATATACTCACCTCTATAACCATCATTCATTTCTTCTATCTTACCATTAACTAACTGCTTATAGCGAATAACAATACTATCACCCAACATTTTCATCTGATTTCCAGCATCATTAATATAATACTCTTTTTCTACCTGAAATCCTGCAGCCTTTAAAACTCTTGCTAAAGTATCACCATAAGCCGCTCCTCTACCATGTCCAATATGAAGAGGCCCAGTTGGGTTTGCACTTACAAACTCTACCAACACTTTTTTACCTTTACCATAATCTATCACAAAATAATCATCATCTTTAAGTACTTGTTCAATAATTTGTTCATAATACTTGTTATTAATAAAGAAATTGATAAATCCAGGACCAGCTATTTCAATTTTTTCAATTAAATCACCCTTTTTTATATTTTCCACTAAATTTGAAGCAATCTCCCTAGGATTTTTTTTAAGTATTTTTGCCAATTTCATTGCAACATTTGTTGCAAAATCACCATTTGAACTATCTTTTGGTACCTCCACAATAAAATCATCAAAATCAGTTATATCTAATTTTTTCAAAGCATTTTTTAATATGTCTTTGATTATATTTTCCAATTCAACCTCCAAAAACAGTTTTTAGTGAAAAACTCTAATACATCAATTAATACATTTTTTCAATTCATGATTAAACAAATCTTTAGAATCAATCTATAACATCACGCAAAAGAGCTGGAATAAACCCTTTTCTTTTAATAAACTCGTAAATCTTTGGAAATGTCTTATAAGTATTATAACCCCTTCCATTTATATGAAATATTATAATATCCCCACCTTTTATATTTGCTGAAATATATTTTACAATCCGTTCTGGATTCAAGTTTTTATCAGGATCTCCACTGATTAAATTAGCATGAACAACCTTATAACCAAGATTTTCAACAACCTTTAGACTTCTACTATCATAATTAAAACCTGGAAATCTAAAAAATTTTGTATCAATTCCTAATTTTTCTAATAAAAACTTCTTATTTTCTAAAACTTCTCTTACAATTGTGTCATTATCAAGTCGTTGCATATATAAATGATGATTAGTCGAGTGGTTCTCTATCTCTATAAATTTTAAACTACTTATTTCTTTTAACCTTTTTATATTCCTATTTGCAAACTTTTTATTTACAAATATTGTTACTGGTATTTTATTTTTGATAATATAAACTAATATTTTCTCATCAAAATAAGCAGGTGTCTTAGTTTCACATGCATCAAATGTAAAAGCAATATATCTATTATTGTCCAGTCTATTGATAACTTTTGGATTAACTAAAATTGGTGTAAAAAAATAATAAATTAAAAATAATATAAATATTCTCATTCCCACACTTTACCAAATTTATCTTATATTTAAAATAGTTTTTTATTAAAAAAATTTAACATTTTATTGAAATTTTAAGCAAAATATTCTATAATTACCTCATGAAAAAAATAATTTTATTTTTAATCATAATTTTATTTTCTTCCAATTTACATTTATTCGCATCAGTATACAACGACAACATTAACAAATCACTAAACCAGTTAAAATCTAACTTTAATTATGAAAACATTGTTAAACTAATAAAAGAGTTTTTAGAAGACAACGGAATTTTTGACAAAGAGTTAGCCTATACATTAGTTGATATAGCCTTAAAAAATAAAAACAAAATCAATAATCAAATTATACATGAAATTGCTAAATTTTACCCACAAGATGAAAAGATTATAAAAAATTTATTATCAGGAAATTACTTTAGCCTGATACCCTACTTCTTAGATAGTTTTAGTATTTATACTTTTTTTTATTATGTAAGCTTTTTCTTTATATCCTTAACTTTCCTATACCTATTGATAAAAAATTATAAACTTTTTCTACACAACCATGATGAAGTAAAATTTATTGGGCTTATTAAGTTAGTTATCTTTATAACAGCATACATTACCTTAATAGTTTTTAAACCTCAATTTTTCTTTCAAATCACAGTTTTTTTCATAATCTTACTACTATCTTATGAGCAGAAAAATACTAAAGTTTTTATAATTGTGGTTATATCAATTTTTAGCTTAATAACTTTGATAGAAATTAAAAAAGATAACAGTTTAAGAGATTATTACACCTTATCTGCTAAACCTCTTTCGTATTTAGACAAGAATTACAAAAATTCAGTAGAATATTACATAAAATCAAAAGAAATATTAAATAACTTTAATATTAATAATTTACTAAATAATCAAAAAAACTCAAAAATTAACAAAATAAACACTGCTATACTGTTTCTTAAATATGACAACTTGGATAATGCTACCAAGCTCATAAACGATTTTAATCTGATCAACAACCCTGTAATTCTCTATAACTTAGCAGTTTACTATGTAAGGCATTTTGAGCTGGCAACTTATGAAAAAATCGTAGATGAATTATCAAATTTTAAACCCTACTATCAATATTATCAGGAACTACAGTTATTAAATATTCAACCAAAATATCAACCATACTTTGAATTTAATAAAATATCTTCAAGGTATTCTTTTTCAATAAATAGTAAATTATTAGTTATTTCTTTAATTATTATTGTGTTTGGTATAATTTTAAATTTAATTTTATCAAAAAAACCGTACTTCATCTGTAAATCTTGTGGTAATACTTTTTGCTCAAATTGCGACGAAGGTTATTTTCATGACTACAAATGTGATAAATGTAGAAACATTGACAGCCTTGAAAGCACCATTGATGCAGTTGAGTTAGTTACCCATCAAGCATTAATTGAATACAATCAATTAAAAAGTCAAAGACTGCACCTTTTATACAAAATCATTTTCCCAGGGCTTTCAAATTTAATCAAGGGGAACTTATTTCTGTATTTTTTCATAACAATCATTTATTCAGTTATTTTATACATACTTACATTCAAATATGAATTGATCGCAACGCAGAATACAATAGGATATCAATTTATTTTCAGTACAATTTATATAGTTTATGCAGTTATTTTCTTTATTTTATATTTATTAAATATACTGAGGAATAACTAATGAGCTTAAAAGGGAATATCAAAGACTTTGGTTTATTAGATGTTTTACAATTAATTTCACAAAATCAAAAATCTGGAATTTTGCATATTTTTATAGATAATAATAAATTTGCAGAAATTTATTTTACCCAAGGAAAACTTATAGATATTAAATTAACTACTGAAGAAGATAATTTTAAAATTGGGAATTATCTCGTCTCTAAAAATATAATCACAGAAGAAAGATTAAACGAAATATTAAACATTCAAAAGAAAAAACCAATTAGACTTGGAAAATTGTTAGTCGAGGAAAATATTGTATCTGAAAAAGAATTTAAAGATATTTATAAAAACTTAAATATAAATAAGTTAGAAAAAATTTTGAGTTTGGAAAATGGCACTTACGAATTTATATCAGCAAATATCGACTTTAATATAAAAGAAATTGAACCTATATCAATTGATAGTGTTATTCTCGATGCTTTAAAAAATATAGATGAAATAAAACTTTTTAAAAAGAAACTAAGCAATTTTGATATTGTGTATCAAAAGAATCAAGAACTATTAGATAATATTTTGTTATCAAATAAAGAATTGGAAGAACCAGTAGTAAAAATCAAAGATAAATTTTATCTGAATCAAGAAGCATTTGCAATATTTAACATGATCAATGGTTCTAACAACTTAAATGAAATTCTAAAAAAAAGTGGTTTTAACGAACATTCTATTTTAAAAGTAGTTTATCTATTTCTAAATTATGGTTTAATTAAACCTGTTAATAATATCCAAAAAGAAAAAAAGACTTTTAACAATTTATTTGTTTATTATGTTTTAATAATAATAATTTTTATTCTTACAATGAGCCTGTTAACATTAAATCTCACATCTCTTGATGTAGTGAAAAATTATATAATTTCTAATGAAAAAATACAAAGTGAAGTAAAAAATAGAAACAGATCCTATCACGATTTAATTAATTCAATAAAAACAATTGAAAAAGATGACCCTATATTGTATCATAACCCTAAAAAGTTGTATTAGGTAATAATTGTGGCAAAATCATTTAACACAAATGTAAAATTTAACGATAAAATCTATCATGTTCAGACAGAAATTGTTAATGACAAAGTGACAATATGTGTTTTTTATAACGGCATGGTTATTTATAGAAAAGATGCTAAATTTGAAGATTATAAAACAACTTTAGAACTACATAAAGAGGTTGAAAATAAAATTAAACTTGGTCAAATATCAAAGCAATGATTGATTTTCACAATGTTACCGTTAGTTTTTTCGGCGATAAAAAAGCTCTTAACAATGTCTCATTTAAAATCAATCGTGGTGAATTTGTTTATATTACAGGAAAAAGTGGCGCAGGGAAATCTACTTTACTCAGATTAATTTATGCTGATTTGTTACCAACTTCAGGAGTAGTCTTAATAGCTAAAAAAAACCTAAACTATATCACAGAAAGTAGTATCCCATATTTGAGAAGAAATATAGGTGTTATTTTTCAAGATTTTAAACTTTTGGAAGATTACACAGTTTATGAAAATATTAAAATCGCATTAGAAATATTTTATTTAGAAAAAAAATCTATGGAAAATAAAATAATACCTCTATTACATCAATTAGATATTTTTACCAAGAGAAATACAATAGTGAAAAAACTCTCAGGTGGTGAAAAGCAAAGGGTAGCTATAGCAAGAGCCCTAATAAACGAACCATCAATTATATTAGCCGATGAACCAACTGGTAATTTAGACCCTGAAAGGGCAGAAATTACGATAAAATTATTACAAAATATTGCAAGAAATGGCTCTACAGTAATAGTTGCAACACATGATAAATACATGATTGAAAAATTCCCTGCTAGAGTAATAGAATTAGAAAATGGTAAGATCGTTAGGGATTTAAAAAATGATTAAATTTCTTTTTCTAATTAAAAAAGGGGTAATTTTTTTCAAAAGAAATTTTAAAAATAATATTACAAGTATTATTTCAATAACCACAATTCTTTTACTTTTGAATATAATTGGGACATTAATATATTCTACTAATAGTTTTTTCAATGAACTATCAAAAATAGAATCAATTAGGATATATTTAAAAAACAACGATAACCAAACTATAACAAATATTTTAGAAACATTAAAGAAGTTAGATGGGATTAAAAGTGCTAAATATTACTCAAGTCTTGATGCTTACAAAATATTAAAAAACAATGAAGAAATAGATGAATATACAAAGACAATCCCTCCAGAACTTTTTCCAGAATTTATTGAAGCAACTATAAAAGAGAAATTTAGAGATTTAAATTATATATATAAACTAAAAGAAAATTTAGAACAATTAGACGGTGTTCAAAAAACCTCTATAGGAGAATCATGGATTATTAGTTTTGCAAAAATTAAATATTCTATAAACTTCTTTTTTATTATCTTAACAGTCTTTATTTCACTCTCTATTGCATCAATTGTATATAACACAATTAAGTTAAATATGTATAAATTTAAAAGAGAAATTAAGATTTTATCTTTGGTAGGAGCAACAAAAGCTTTCATTATTGTGCCAATCATTTTTTCATCACTTATTGAAGCACTAATTTCATTTTTATTGTCAATATCTATGTCATATTTAATAGTAAATTTTTTAATTAATAAGTCTTTGTTAAGTTTGAAAATACATTTTATCAAAACCCCAGATTTTAATTTTATAACTATTTACATTATATTTTTCATTCTATTGATAATATGTTTTAGTTACATCAGTTCGAATAGTTTTATTAAAAGGTCTGGTTCCATTTATGATTTATAGACTTATATTCTTTTTGTTTTTTATTATTTATACACAATTTGGCTATACAATATTAATTGAAGATTATGATAATATAAGTAAATATCTTAAAGAAATTCAAAATGAAATTAAAAAAGAAAATAAAAAACTAAATTTAGTAATTAAAAGCAAGAAAGATCTATCATCAAAAATTCAAATTTTAGAAAAACATATAAATGAACAATATAAAATACTTAACTCTATTAATAAAAAAATAGATGAAATAAACAAAGAAAAAATAAAAATTGAAGAAAAAATTAAAGAAAATACTCAATTAAAAAAAGTATTAGAAGAAAAAATCAAAAGTTTTAATAGTTATCTTATTGATAATCAAAAATTTATGAAAATCAAACTCTTACTTTTTACAAAAAGATACTATGATGTTAAATCAACTCTTGACTTAATAGATATAGTAAATTCAAAAATATTTAGCTTAATAGAAGAATACAACAAAATTAATGAAAAACTAAACAACTTAAAAAAAGATTTAAACCAAAAAACAAATGATTTGCAAAAAATCAGAAAGCTTAAATTAAGTATTGTAAATAAACTCGAAAATGAATCAATCCAAAAAAAACAGTATCTTGCATTATTAAAAGAAGACGAGCAAAATTTGAAACAATATTTAAATGCTTTAGAAAACAAAAAGAAAGAATTAGAGAAAAAATTTGAAAAAATAAATAAATCAATTGAAAAAAGTGGTGAGAAAAAAATTATTGAAAGCAATTTTTTTAAGAATAAAGGGAAAATTATTTGGCCAGCAGAAGGGAAAGTTGTTGAATTTTTTGGCCCTAAAAAAATCAAAGGTTTTAAAGGTGTAATTAATAACAACGGAATTAAGATTCAACTAACTGGTGATGGCTATGTTTATGCTGTTTTTGATGGAGAAGTAAAATATTTGGACTGGGTAAGAGGCTTAGGAAATATAATTATCATTAACCATGACAAATATTTTTACACATTGTACGCCAATATAGATGAAGTATTAGTAACACTCGGACAAAAGGTTAAAAAAGGTGACAAAATTGGAATAATAGATGTTGATTTATATAATAATTCATCATATCTTTATTTTGAAATTAGAAAGGAAAGTATTGCTGTAGATCCTTTAAACTGGCTTATTAAAAAGGAGGAAATGAATGAGTAAGAAAAAAATACTTTTAGTAACTTTTGGGTCATTTTTTACAATATTACTATTTTTATTTCTCATTAGTTTGAAAATAAATGATGTTTATGCTGCTAAAAGTAGCAAATATGAGCTTTTAGAAAAATTTACCAATGTAATGAGTATTGTTCAGGAAAATTATGTTGAAAAAGTTGATACTGAAAAATTAATTAATGGAGCAATAAAGGGGATGCTTCATGAGCTAGATCCACACTCTAACTACTTTGATAAAGATATGTTTAAAGAGTTCCAAATTGAAACAAAAGGTGAATTTGGAGGTCTTGGTATAACCATAGGAATAAAAGATAATATTTTAACAGTTATCGCCCCATTAGAAGATACTCCTGCTTGGAAAGCTGGACTTAAAGCTGGGGATAAAATAATTAAAATAAACGGAAAATCTACAGCAAATATAACTTTAGAAGAGGCAGTAAAAAAGCTAAGGGGTAAACCTGGTACAAAAGTAACAATAACAATTTTTAGAAAAGGGGTTGATAAACCTTTTGATGTTACCATTACAAGGGCAATAATAAAAATTAAAGCTGTAAAATATAAAACTATAGAGGATTTAGGTTATATAAAATTAACCCAATTCAAAGATAAAGCTTCTGATGAAGTAATCTCAGCTTTAAAAGAATTAAAAAATAAAAGTATAAAAGGTCTAATTTTTGATCTTAGAAATAACCCTGGAGGCTTATTAAATGAAGCAATAAAGGTTTCAAGTATATTCTTGCCTGCAGGAAAAACTGTAGTATTTACAAAAGATAGAGATGGTAAAGAGAAACATTATAAATCTTACCTACTTTCTTATAGAGATTTAGATATCCCCATGGTTGTACTTATCAATGAAGGTTCAGCTTCTGCATCTGAAATCTTTTCTGGAGCAATGAAAGATTACAATAGAGCAATAATTGTTGGTGAAACTTCATTTGGTAAAGCCAGTGTTCAGACAATTATACCTTTAAATGATGGTTCTGCTATAAAAATTACAACAGCTAGATATTATACACCAAATGGTCACTCAATACAAAATGTTGGTATTAAACCTGATATCATTATTCCAGATGGAAAAATTGTGATTGAAAAGGATAATCATGTGATAAAAGAAAAAGATTTAGAGCATCATTTAGATAATGACCAATTAAAAGAAGCTGGTTTCAATATCTCAGATAACAATACAAATATAGAAGAAGAATTGAATAAGGATTTACAACTAAAAGTTGCTGCAGATATACTAAAAGGGTTAATCAAATATGGCAACAAAGAAAAAGCGAACAAATAAAAGAAAAAAAAGACAAAAAAAAGTTCCACCAACAGTTATTGTTGGTGGAATTTTTTTTGTTCTAATTTTACTAATCATTATAGTTACATTAAGGATAAAAGTTGAAAATGTTAAATCTAATATTGTTTCAAAACAAAATAAGTTAATACAAATCGAAAACATAAAAAAAGATATCAAAACACTGTTTTTCGATTTAGAAATTGATAAATCCTCTGTAAAAGAAAGTATATTATATAAAAATAATAAAGTTTTTTTAAATTATAAAATTACTACAGATAATTCAGAGTTTTTATACACCCTTTCTACCTACTTATCACAAAATGATTATAAAAATATATCTTTAAATAAAAATCTAATAACTGCACAAAAAGGGAATATTTTACTTCAGTTTTATATTAACAATATAAGTCATAAAGATAATATAAAAAACGCAAAGAAAATTTTGCCAAAAAATCACAATAAAGAAAAAAAACTGGCAATCATTATAGATGATTGTGGAAATAATCTTAAATTAGCTGAAAAATTAGCTTCAATCCCTTATCCTATAACATTTTCTATAATACCTTTCTTAAAGTATAGTAAAGAAACTGCTGATTTAGCTCGCAAAAATAATAAAGTAGTATTTCTACATCTACCAATGCAACCTAAAAGTTATCCATCTGTTGATCCAGGTATGGGAGCAATATTTTTAAATACTCCTAAATCATTAATTGAAATAATATTGAAAAAAGATGTAGAATCTATTGGAGTTATCGATGGGGCAAATAATCACATGGGATCTGCTTTAACAGAAAATCGAGTAAAAATGAATGAAGTTTTAAAAGAATTAAAAAAATATACAAAAGTTTTTGTTGATAGTCATACAAGCTCTAAAACTGTTGCTTATAATGTATGCAAAAATTTAAAAATGAAATGTGGCATTAATAATAAATTTATCGACAATATAGATGACAAATCTGCTATCAAAGAGATGCTTTATAAGGCATTAGAACTTTTTGAAAAAAGAAATGAAGTAATAATTATAGGTCATTTAAAGGAAAATACTGTTGAAGTACTTTCACAAGAGCTACCAAATATTGCTAGAAAAAATATCAAAATTGTAAGTATATTAGAGGTGGTTAATTAATGATTGTACTAGGTATTGAAACATCTTGCGATGAAACTTCTATGGCTATTTACGATTCTAATACAAATAGTATTCTATCAAGTAAAATATCTTCTCAGGTGGAGCTTCATAAAAGATTTGGTGGAGTTGTCCCCGAAATAGCCTCAAGAAACCACCTAATAAAGTTAGAAGAAATTTTCAATGAGGTTGTTAATGATGCAAAAATTGATATTGAAGATATAGATCTAATAGGTGTTACAAATGCCCCCGGTTTAATAGGTTCTTTATTCGTTGGAGTATCATTTGCAAAAGGGCTTTCGTATAGTCTAAAAAAACCATTAATAGGGGTAAATCATCTTGCTGCCCATACACTTTCTACAGAATTAGAACATTTAGAGCTCTCACCTCCTTATATCTCATTAATAATCTCTGGCGGACATACGCATGTTTATTATGTGGATAAAGCCTATAATTTTAATCTTTTATCTTATACAATTGATGATGCAGTTGGAGAATGCTTTGACAAAGTAGCTAAAAAATTAGGTCTTCCTTATCCAGGTGGACCAGAAATAGAAAAAATGGCAAAAAATGGTGATGAAAACAGATTAGTTTTCCCTATCGCATTGAAAAATGATAAATTATTTTCATTTAGTGGTATAAAAACTGCTGTTATAAACACTATTGATGAAAACAAATACACTGCTGCAGATATTTGCGCCTCTTTTCAAAAAAGTATTTTAAAAAATCTAACACACAAATTCGATATTATATTAAAAGAATACAAAGTAAACAAACTGGTTGTAACTGGAGGGGTTTCTGCAAACGGTTATCTCAGAGATAAACTAACCAAATACTATCAAAAAAAGGGTATTAATGTCTATTTCCCTTCTAAAAGATTATCTACAGATAACGGTGATATGATAGCATATACAGCGTATAAGTTTTTTAGCAAGAAGATATTTATGGGATTAAGAGAAACGGCCTATGATGTTAGACCAAATATCGACTAAAGATTATATTATAGATGTTATAAAAAGGTATAAAATGGTTGGAGCACCACTTGCAGGTATTACTACTCCCCCTTTTAGACAAATAATTAGGATTTTCTTTGATGGTTTAATTTTTACAGAAATGGTTTCAGTCGAAGGTATCAAAAGAAAAATTAAATCTACATTAGAATATACAAAAATTTACGACTTTGATAGACCTATATTTATCCAATTATTTGGTAATAATCCTGAATCCTTTTACGAAGCTATCAAAGTTTGCGAAGAAATCGCTTCTCCAGATGGATATGATTTAAATGCAGGCTGTCCAGTTAAAAAGGTAATAAAATCTAATGCAGGCTCTTACTTACTCAAAGATTTAAATAATTTGAAAGAGATAATTAAAAAAATGAGAAAAGCAACAAATAAACCAATAAGCGTAAAAACAAGGCTTGGTTGGGATAATAATTCTTTGGTATATAAAGAGATACTTAAAATATGCGAAAATGAAGGGGTTGATATCTTAACTATGCACGCTAGAACTAAAACTGAAATGTTTTCAGGCAATATTCATTATGAAGCTCTTAGTGAATTAGCAACTTTAAGAAAAAATATAACACTCATTGGTAACGGTAATGTTATTGATAGAAACAGTTTTGAGCGATTACTATCAACAGGTGTTGATGCTGTTATGATAGGTAGAGGCATGATGAAATCTCCTTGGATATTCAAAGCTATAAAAGAGAATATCAGTACTCATGAATATCTTAGTTTAAGTGAGAAAATTGACTTAATTTACAAATTACTCAATTTGGAAAAAAATTATAGAAACAATTATTTAGATATTGTAAAAAAATATATAGTGTGGTTTTTAAAAGGTTATAAGGGTTCAACAGAATTAAGAAAAAAAATCTATCAATCAAATGATGAAAATAAAATGATAAAATTATTGGAGGAATTTGTTGAACAAAACAGTTGATACAATAGTTTATGATTGCGATGGTGTCTTATTTGATAGTGAAGAAGCAGTCCTTGCATATTACGATTTTATTTGTGAAAAGTTTAATTTACCTAAAATAAAAAGGGACAACCATGAAGATGTAAAAAATGCACTAATGAAAACAAATGAAGAGATAATAAGAATGCTTACAGATGATGAAAACCTGGTAGAGGAGATTTTAAAGTTTGCTAATAACATGAATTTTAAAAACTTTTTAGACTTAATGAAACCCGAAAAAAACTTAAAAGTCACATTAGAGAAACTTTATAGGCTCTGTAACTAAAACTGTGTAAATCCTCCTGAAAATATGTTAACTAAAGAACAAACAGGAGGATTTATATG